>JAHEME010000088.1 GCA_024643825.1 Chloroflexota bacterium
CCGCCACGGGCTGATCCGCCTGCTGGATGGGCTTCCGCTTCGGGTTGCGTACTATACGCGCATCTTCGGCGCATACGATAATCTGATCGTCCGTTTCGGGCCGTTGGGCCGCCTGTTGCGCGGCGTGCTGCAAGCCCTGGAAGCCACCCCCCTGCGCCTGTTCGGGTTGTCTCATGTTCTGGTCATCGAAAAGGTTGCCTGATGGTTGAAAACCACGTTGCTTCTGAGATGCTGGCGACGGCTCGCCAGGCCGCGCTGGCAGCGGGGCAGGTGATCCGCGAGCAGGTGGATCAGCCCCGGATGGTGGAGGAAAAAGGCCTGCGTGATCTGGTCACAGAAACCGACCGGATCGCACAGAAAGCTGCGCTGGAAGTCATCACCGCACGCTTCCGTGATCACATCATCCTGGCGGAAGAAGATAGCTCCAACCATTCGGCAGACGACGCCGGGCGTTGGACGATTCCCCCCGGTCTGGTGTGGATGGTTGATCCGTTGGATGGAACCACCAACTTCACCACCGGGCTGCCGTTCTCGTGCGTGTCGATCGGTGTGGCTTCGGATGGCGTCCCCGTCGCCGGAGCGATCTATGACCCATATCGCAATGAGTTATTTACTGCCATGAGGGGGCATGGAGCAACTCTCAATGGGACGGCACTTGAGCCGCTGGCTCCGATCCCGCTGCGGCGGTCGGTCGTTAGCCTGGATTGGGCGCGTGCTCCTCATATTCGCCATCGCGCGTTGAACACCGTGGCGGCTCTTGCGCCGCACAGCCAGACGGTGCGCGCGCTGGGATCGGCGGCGCTGGCGCAGGCTTACGTTGCCTGTGGGAGGGTGCAGTTGTATTTCAACTATGGGCTTCAGCCGTGGGATGTGGCAGCAGGCGCACTTCTGATCACAGAAGTGGGGGGCGCATTGCAAAACCCGGAGGGTAGGCTCTGGGTTCTAGGCGATTCTGCGTTGTTGGCGGGTCATCCCGATCTACTGCAAGAAGCGATCACGTTTGTAAGGTCAGATACGATATAGTACACTTGTGCTACGGTAGCATTATCCTCGCTCCTCCCGATGCCTGAAGACATCTCCCTCCACTCTCCGTTGACGGAGAGTGGAACTGACGAACGTAGAGGCTGAGGAGAATGGTGAGGTTAGCGCAGCAATCAACGGCTGCAAAATTCAACCTCAGAGAGGTGAAAACTGATGGCTGATAGTGAAGAACGCATTCGCATGGCTGAATCGCAGTTTCTTGGGGATGAATCGCTGCGGGGCGATCTGGATGATGCGCTGGCATCCCACCTGCTGGACTGGGTGGTCCCGGTGGCGCGCCAGATTGCCGAGCAATCGTGGGGGGTGAATGATGACCCGGCAGAAGCGGTTTTTGTGAGCCAGTTGGATGAGCTTCGCCGCGTGGCGCGTCGCGTTGGCAAGCTAATCGGCGGCCTCTCCCCCGCGTCCGACCCCTCCGAAAGCATCGAACTGTTGGAAAAAATTCTGGGGGGAGCGTCGCAGGTTCGCGTCTTGAAAGGCGCGCCAGCCCTCAGCAGCGAACGCCTGGCGGCACGTCTTCAGATGCTGCCACCCTCCGATGCTCTGGCTGCACTTTTGTCCGCACTGGAATCAGGAGACGTGTAAGCATGACAAAGAAAAGAAGTAGCAAATCTTCCACATCGAGAACCCCGATCCTCGTAGTGCTGGCAGTCGTCATACTCGCGGTTGTCATTCTTGGTGTGGAGGGCGCGATCCCGGTGATTGAGCAATTATTGGGGATCGATCTTCCCGAACCGCCTATCGCCGATGCAACCTCGGTTCCGATCGCCGAACCTCCGGTTGTTAATGCTCCTACGGGTGGCTCATCAGCTTTCACCGTCTACTTCACTGATCCGGTGATTCCGTTCGATGATGTCACTACGGGCGGGATCGAGAATCATCTGATCGATCTGATCAATAATGCACAGACCTCCATCGTCGGGGCTATGTTTGAATTCGATCTGGAAAATGTCGCCGAAGCCCTGATCGCCGCCCATAACCGGGGCGTGGATGTGCGTATTGTCTACGACAATGAACACACCGAAGACGATCCGCAGATGCAAGAACTGATCGATGCAGGCATCCCGGCCACGCCCGATGAGCGAAGCGCATTTATGCACAACAAATTCTTCGTCTTCGATGATCAGATTGTGTGGACTGGATCGTGGAACGTGACGATCAACGGTTCGTATCGCAACAACAACAACGCGATTTTCGTTCGTTCGACTCGCCTGGCGCAGAACTATACCGCCGAGTTTGAGGAGATGTTCAACGGTGAGTTTGGCCCGCGCTCTCCCGCAAACACGCCCAATCCATCCGTGACCATCGACGGCGTTCTGGTGGAAAACTACTTCTCGCCAGAAGATGAGCCTATGCCCAAGCTCATTGCCCTCGCCAGCAGTGCGCAGTCGTCGATCCACTTTATGGCGTTCTCCTTCACGGATTATGATCTGGCGAAGGCGATGCTGGATCGGGCCGCTGCGGGGGTGCAGGTCTCCGGTATCTTTGAAAGCACAGGGGCCAACACCGACGCGGCAGAGTGCAATACGCTCCTAGATGCCGGGCTGGATGTTCGCCTCGATAGCAACCCGCGCACCTTCCATCATAAGGTGATCATCGTGGATGGCTCTGTGGTGGCAATTGGCTCGTTCAACTTCAGCAGTAATGCCGCCGAGTCGAATGACGAGAACCTGATCATCGTCCATGATTCCTCGGTGGCGGCCCAGTACGAAGCGGAATTCAACAAGCAGTTGGGTCTGTCACGCCTGCCCGTCGGCGGGGAGTGCCTGGGTAGCTAAGCCTGGAGTGCATTGCCAACGTATTGGACTACAATAGTCGGAGCACTCGACTGTGAATGGTTCATCTTAGGAGAGAGACTCAATGGACATGCATTTTGTAGATGCACCCAACAATTTCTATCTGGGGGCCGCCGTCAACCCCGAAACAGGCGAGGTGATCGCGGATGCTCCGGTATACTACGATGCTCGTGATCTGACCACGCACGGCGTGATACTCGGCATGACAGGCAGCGGCAAGACCGGGTTAGGTGTCACCCTTCTGGAGGAGGCCCTTCTCGATGGCATCCCCACCATCATCATTGATCCCAAGGGCGATATCACCAACCTGCTGCTGGCCTTTCCCGATCTCACCCCGGAGAACTTCCAGCCGTGGGTCAACCCGGAAGATGCCACCCGAGCTAACCACACCATAGAAGAGCAGTCGCGCGTGGTCGCCGCCCGCTGGCAGGAGGGTCTGAAGCAGTGGGGGATCACTAACGAGCGCATCCAGGAATATCGTCGTTCGTCGCGCTACAGCATCTACACCCCCGGCTCCGAAGCTGGGCTGCCGATTAGCATCCTTCAGTCCTTCGCAGCCCCGCAGGAAGGCTGGGTGGGCAACGAAGAGATGCTGCGCGAACGCATCTCCGGGATGGTCAGCGCACTGCTGGCGCTTGTCGGCGTGAACGCTCAGCCCGTCGAAGACCGCGAGCACATACTGCTCTCGAACATCTTTGAGTACAACTGGCGCAACGGCGTCGATCTCAGCATCGAGCAGTTGATCCTCCAGGTGCAGCGACCACCGTTTGCCAAGCTGGGTGTCTTCGAGATTGACACCCTCTTCCCGGAGAAAGATCGCTTCAAGCTGGCCCAACGATTGAATAACATCATCGCCACGCCCAGCTTCCAGAACTGGATTCAGGGGGAGCCGCTGCATATCCCCTCGATGCTCTACACGCCAGACGGACAGCCGCGCGCCACAATCTTCTACGTGGCGCATCTCAACGATGCCGAGCGACAGTTCATCATCACCCTGATCTTGCAGAGCGTCCTTTCATGGATGCGCACGCTCTCCGGTTCGACCAGTCTGCGGGCCGTCGTGTACATCGACGAAGTTTTCGGCATGTTCCCGCCCTATCCGCGTAATCCGCCCACAAAAGAGCCGATGCTCCGACTCCTCAAACAAGCACGGGCATTTGGGATCGGGATGCTGCTGGCGACCCAGAACCCCACCGACCTGGACTACAAGAGTCTGTCGAATGCAGGGACGTGGTTCATTGGCAAGCTGCAAACGGATAATGACAAGGCCCGCGTGCTTGAAGGGTTGGACAGCGCGCGCGATGCGACTTCTGCGCTGGACATACGCACTGTGGATAGTGCGCTGGGACGACTCAACCAGCGACAGTTCATCATGCACGACATTCATGAGCCGAATACGCCTATCCTGATGCAGACACGGTGGACGATGTCGTTTCTGCGAGGGCCGCTGACGCGCGACCAGATCAGCAAGCTGATGGCGAATCAGCGGACGGCGCTGCCCAAAGTCGAGCCGATGCCCGCCTACCTCGCGCCGCCAACTCGCGCTGAGATGGGCAATTCTGGGTTCGAGGCGACGCCCGATTACCGCGCGCCGTCGATGTCGCCGCCCAGCATGGGGGTTGGCACAGCGCCCCCGCCACCGCCGATGCCCAGTGTGCCCGCCGCCAAGCCCGCCGCCGAGGAAGCCCCGCCGGGGTTCTCGCCCGTCGAGCCGTCGCTGCCGCGCACGATTCAGCAGTACTATCTGCCGACTGAATACGCGGTGGAGCAATCGATCAAGAACTGGGAATCGTGGACGGGGCAGGGCGCACTCAACGTGCAGACCAACAAGCGGCTGCTGTATCGGCCCTCGCTGCTGACTCAGACACAGATTCGCTTCTCGCACACGCAGACCAATACGATGGAAACGCTGTGGTATGCGTTCGTCGTGCCCAACCTGCCGCGATTGGCGTATCTGGAATGGTCAGAGTATCAGGCGGAGCCGTTCGATCCGCACACGCTCGACCCGAACCCGTTTGCCAGCGCGTTCTACGGCGATGTGCCGCAGACGTTGAGCAGCGGATCGGGCTTTAAGGACTTGCAGGATAACCTCGTCGACTGGCTGTATACCAATGCCAAACTGTCGGTGTTCTACAATCCATCTCTGAAGCTGTACAGCGGGATCAACGAAGATAAGCGCGACTTCATGGCGCGGGCACAGGCTGCCGCGCGCGAGGGGCGCGATGCCGAGCTAGAGAAGAACGCCGCCGCCTATGACAAGAAGATTCAGCGGCTGGAAGACAAGGCGCAGACCAAATCGCTGCGGCTTGACTCGGTGCGCAATGAATCTGAGGCCCGCAAGCGGGAGGAACTGCTGGCAGGTGGCGAGACCGTCTGGCGGCTGATGAAGGGGCGTTCGTACCAGACGCTCTCGCGCGCCGGGCGACTGCGCCGCTTCACGGCCCAGAGTGAAGACCGGGTTGGCATCTACGAGCAGGAACTGATGGACATCGCCGATCAGCTAGAGGCCACCGAGCAGGAAATGCAGGAGGCGCTTCAGGGCATCGACGATAAGTGGCGCAAAACGCTGCAAGACGTGCAGGAGATGCCGATCACGCCCTACAAGAAGGACATCAGCTTCATCCTGTTTGGCATTGGCTGGGTTCCGTACTGGGATGTGTCGATCAACGGCGCGCCCGTGATCCTGCCTGCGTCGTCGTCCGGCATCAGCCAGGCGCAGGATCCGAGCCTGCCGTCGGGGATGAGCTACTATTAGGTAAGGTGCAGGTTTGACACATAGAAAGCCCCTCTTCCTATACGACAACGTATCCATCCTGCGCTGTCGTATAGGAAGAGGGGACGGCAACTGGAGTTGCTCAGGGGTGAGGCAAGTTCCAGGCAAATGGCGAAACGTGATAAGCTCCTGAAGCGCATCCAGCAAAATCCAAAGGATGTGTCTTTTGCCGATCTGCGAGGCCTCCTGGAGCAATTCGGCTTTGAATTGGAGAGAACACGCGGGAGCCACCATTCGTTTCTTCGCCTGGTTGGTGGGAAGAAAACCGTAATTGTGCTACCCTACAAACGTCCTCTGAAAGAGGTCTATGTTAAAAAGGCGTTGGCGCTAATCGCAGAAATTGTGGCAGATCAGCAAGGCTCTTATGAGGCCGAGGATGGATAAGAATCTCGACTACTATTTATCGCTTCGCTACCCGATTGAGCTTATCCCCGATGAGGATGGAATCTGGTTTGCACAGATTCCGTTGCTTCCCGGCTGCATGACTCAGGGCGATAGCCGTTCCGAGGCATTGACTATGCTGGATGAAGCTAAGATTCTATGGCTGGAAACGGCGATGGATGCGGGCATCGAAATCGCTGAACCAGACCCTGTTCTGCTCGATACAGGACACGCAGCCTGACTTGAGCCGCGTCGTCTTCCGGCATCACGCAGGCGCAGGACCCGAGCTTGCCATCGGAGGCACGATACTACTTCACAACTTCGACATGAAAAGAAACTCCCTCTCCATGATGGTTGCACCTTGTATGGGATGAGTGTCCCGGACGCGCAGGTTGCGCTTCCCTACGGGAGGGGTTGCAGGTTGACAAACAAGAACATTTGTTCGTATAATTGACATGTGACACGCGACCCGTACGAAGAAGATACCTGCGACCATTGCGCCGAGCCTATCGAGCAGCCAACGCAAGGGCGACCCCGAAAGTTCTGCTCGGATGTGTGCCGCCAGCGGTATCGGCGGGAATACGATTATCATGGATGGCGCGACCCTCAGCATTACGGCAAAGTGCATCGACGAGCCGCGCGGGAACTCAAGCGGATCGAGAAGCGCACGGGGCCAATCGACGACACGCCGCACCCTGAGTGGGGAATCTCGATGCGCTACCGGGTGGTGTTCCGGTTACAGCGGAACATGCCAATCCCTGAATGTGTGGTGTGCGGCAAGCCGTACATCGTCGATGCACCCGGCCCGTACCCTGAATTCTGCTCGGCAGAATGTCATCAGGAGTACGCGGCTAACGAACGGGCAGTGCATCAGGGGCTGATCGACCATGCCGGGAACTACGATCCACGGGTGGATGTGCGCATCCGGCTCGGTTTGCCGATTCGTGCGTGCGCACAGTGCGGTAAGCCGTTCCCGATCTACAATCCACGCAAACGATTTTGCAGCCATGCCTGCCGGAATGCACACTGGCATGCGCGGCATCCACGCTGCCCGCGCTGTGGAAAACGATTTTCACGGGAGGGGAAACGATCTGATGCGATTTACTGTTCGCGGCGCTGCATGCATCAGACCTCACGGGCGCGGTGGTCGGGGGGATCGTTGAAAGCACTGGATCGATCTGCGCGCCCGTGCGAGGAATGTGGGGAGGTGTTCACGCCGCATCCACGGAGCAGCGTGCCGCAGAAATACTGTGGGAAGCGCTGTCGGAGCCGGGCGAAGGATCGGATGCGGGCCGAACGGAAACGAAAAGAGAAGGCCGCGTAGATTGTTCGCAAATCGTGCGTTTTTCCAGCGAAAACGGGGGTTTTGTGACACGGGATTCGGGGCGAGTGTTGGCGGAGACTCAAGGCGGCAGGCATTTTGTGTGTGAGGCGAGATGCGAGTCGGGAAAAGGGGGATGGATTTCGGAACGGGGTTCGGGGAATTTCGTTGGGGTGTGGGGCACTGTTCGCCGGGTTTCACGCTGGGGTGGACTATCTGCCCGTCTATCCGTACACTAGAGTTACTATTGGCGACTGTCGATTCGTTATGTTTGCATTTGTTTGACATCTGTTCTCACTATCTGCTGTCTACTGATCCCATTACAGGGGGACATCTGCCATGAATGAAGAACTCTTCCAAGCGATGGCGCAGAGCATTATTGATGGTGACACGGACAAAGCTGTGTCACTGGCGAATCAGGCCATCGCGCAGGGTATCCCGCCGATGGATGCGATCAATAAGGGGTTTGTGCAGGGCGTGAACTATATCGGCAATGAGTTCGCGGAGGGGTGTGCTTTTCTGCCGGAGTTGGTGATGGCGGGCGATAGCATGAAAGCTGCTGTCGCTGTATTGGAAACGGAGCTGGCCAAAACGGGGGCGACTCGCGATGTAGTTGGCACCGTGGTGATCGGCACCGTGCAGGGCGACATCCACGACATTGGGAAATCGCTGGTTGGGGTCATGCTATCGGTGAATGGCTTTGAGGTACATGACCTCGGCGTTGACGTTCCGATTGTCAAGTTCGTGGAGAAAGCCATCGAGACCAACGCCGATCTGGTGGCAGCCAGCGCCCTGCTGACCACGTCCATGACCCGTCAGCGCGATCTGGTAGAAGCATTGGATGACATGGGGCTACGCTCCAAGGTCAAGGTCATCGTCGGTGGCGCTCCGGCAACTCCCACTTGGGCGAAGGACATCGGCGCAGACGGGTACAGCGCAGACGCAGTGGGCGCAGTCGAACTGGCGCGGAGCCTGCTGGCTGCGCGTTAAAGGTAAGCCGCCGGAACCGTCCAGGATCAGTCTTTTGGCAGGAGTCTTTGATCCGCTTCTGCGACAATCTGATTCAGCGTTTCGAGGACTGCGGGCGGTATGGGAACAGGTTGGTGATTGGCGATGGCGTCGTGTGCGATCTCGCGTGCTGTCCTGTTGGCGGTAGGCTGATCGGCTTTCATCCAACCGCTGTGGTTTTGCCGATCCAGCACACGCGGATACCAGACCTGACGGTAGTTCTGCATGGTGTGCGGCACGGTCAGGTAGCTGCCGCCCGGCCCTACTTTGTTGATCACGTCCAGTGCCAGCGTTTGGGGAGTGAGATCGATTCCACCCATCAGGCGGCGCACAAAGCTGATCGTTTCGTCGCACACGACCATCATCTCGTACGAGGCGGTAAGTCCTGATTCGATGTAGCCGACATCGTGGATGAGGTTCGAGCCACTGAGTGCCATTGACATGATCCACAGGGCACTTTCGATGCCAGCCTGTATATCCGGCAGCTTGGAATCTGAGCAGCCGGCAAATCCCCACACAGGCTTGTGATAGTAGTGATGGGCCATCTCGGACATCGCCATGCAGTGCAGCATGAACTCCGG
>JAHEME010000705.1 GCA_024643825.1 Chloroflexota bacterium
TCGGCGGTTGAGGCAAACACATGGAAACGCGCACTACGGTAGTCAGACTGACCAGTCGTTTAAGAAATGGCAATCAGATTCAGGATTGTTGACTCTGTCGCAGTGATGGCACGGAGGCCAACATTACGTAAACGGACATTAGCAGCAGCGCCAGCATCAGCCAGAAGGCATGGATTTCGAAGTTCGCAATTGGGTGGCGGAAGGGATAGTAGATGTCTGCAAGCAGCGCTCTCGGATTGCGGAGGACATCCCAACTATTCCAACGCAGAAAGCGACCCAGATAAATCCCAAAACTGGTCAGGATAATGGAGCCAGTTGCGAAAACCCACCCAACGACCTGCCCGAACGAGTCAGTGACGACCTGCTGCATCAAGTAGATCGAGCCGAAGCCCAGCATGAAGCCTGTCCAAGCGAACCAGAGCAGGAGCATTAGATCGTACCAGACCAGGGCATCCGCGCGGTAGCGCAGATGGATCAGATCGGTAAGCATGTACGGCGCATTGGGCAGAAATAGAAGCCAGATCAACGCACATCCAGCGATCACAAAGCTCCACCTATCCTGCGCGCGTTTGAGCCGATAGGTAATGAACGCCATGATGAAGGGAATCCAGGCCAGAAACAGATTCCATATCATGAATCCATAATCCAGGGTCTGTGCATAATACCAGCGCGCGACAACGAGGGCGACGCAGATCATTGAAGCAAATATCAGGGACGCAAAAGCAATGATGGATCTCTGAGAAAAGTGTGGTAGGTGCATTTGGTCGATTGTAAATGCACGATCAGACAGTGACAAGACATCCTGGGAAAGAACCCTGGAACCGTAGGGCAAGCGTGGAGGAGTCATCGATATTGTTCCCGTTGATGGCAAAATGCACTCCGACGATTGCGGGATGAAGTGCGAGACTACCTGAAGAACAACACCTGCCTCTGCCGACAGTCCATGCCAGACAAGCTCAACTTTCCACCCTAGTCGATGAGTTCTCTCGCAACTTTGCTTGATCCTGGCATACATTGAGCAGTTGCGGGAACATGCCGGTCAGGTGATTCACGAAGGCCCGCACAACAGGCTTGAATGTCCTATCGCGCTCCCAAACCAGCTTCATGGTACGCTGCAAATCAGCATCC
The DNA here is from genome assembly GCA_024643825.1 of Chloroflexota bacterium. GTDB lineage: Bacteria > Chloroflexota > Anaerolineae > Aggregatilineales > UBA3940 > JAHEME01. Next base: position 1,129 of record JAHEME010000705.1, read on the forward strand.
TGAACTGGCACAGCGGCTAACACACCAAGCTGACGCTCATGCCGGACGGTGTAATCGGGAAGAATGGCAATTCCCATCCCGGCGCTGACAGCCTGTTTGATTGCCTCAGGATTATCAAACTCTGCAACAATGTTCGGTGAGACCCCGTGCTGTGCCATGATCGAATCCAGCCATGCACGAGTCTGGCTTCCAATGGAACGGGTGATCAATGGCTGCCTATCGAGCGCCTGAATGGGAATCACCTGCCGGGCCGTCCAGGGATGATCTCCCTTGACCATGACAAAGTGATCAATCTCCTGAAGAACCATCTTCTCAAGCTGCCAGCTTTCGACCCACTCCCCCTCAACAATGCCGATATCCAGCGAATGGCGCAGCAGGCGTTCCGTGATGTCGGGCGTGATGCCTGTCCACAACGAAGTTGTGACCTGTGGATATCGCTGCTGGAATGTCTGAGCCCAGTTGGGCATCACATAGCCGCCAACTCCAGGCGTAGCGCCAATGCGAATTTGCCCGCCTGCCAGATGCTCGATATCCATCACTGCGCTTTCGGCTTCCGATACTAGCAGCAGAATACGCCGTGTATAATCGAGCAGCAGTTCACCTGCCGGGGTCAGTTGCACTCCACGCCTCCCACGCCTGAAGAGTTGAGTACCTGCAACGGCTTCCAGGTCTTGAATGTGCTGGCTAACAGCGGGCTGGGTCAGCAGCAAACGCTCTGCTGCCGCGCTGAAACTACCCGCCTCAGCGACTGTGTTAAATATCTCAAGTTTGTATAGACTCAGCATCGCTGCTCGATTCCGTGCTATAAGTTCAGACTTATAGCTGAGTATAAGCAACCGAGTCTACCTGACAACTCGCAAAGAAAGTAAGTTCAAGGCAAGAAAGTGTGTCAATGAAAGCCTTCTCTGGCTACCACATCATTTCAGCGGAGTACTCGTATTGATAAACCTGTTGAAGCAGTTCTTTGGGAATCCTATCCCTACCATCAGTGCAGCCCAGGCGCAGGAAAAGATCCGCGGAAAACAGCCGCCTTTAGTCCTTGATGTACGGCAACCATATGAGTATCGGGAGGGGCATATTGCGGGAGCCAAGCTAATACCCTTGAATGAACTTCCTACCCAGACGAAGAAGCTTCCCAAGAATAGACAACTGATCGTGGTATGCCGATCAGGGAACCGCAGCAGACGCGCATCGCGAATCCTGACGGGAGAAGGCTTCGAAGTTGAGAATCTACGTGGGGGCATGATCGCCTGGCAGATGGCAGGGTTCCCCGTTGAGTAATAAGGAGAGTGATATGGA
>JAHEME010000706.1 GCA_024643825.1 Chloroflexota bacterium
TCGTGATTATCTGAAGAAGCAGGGAATGACGCGCGGCCAATACAATCAGGTAGCCAATTTTGCAGTGACGCAGAGTGAAATCAACATTGCCATTGGTAACAAAGAACCCTGGGCCTACTTCACAGAGGTTGTTGACCAATGCAACGACGGCCCTAAGAAATATGGCAACATCACTGATCCAGAGGAACTCCTAGAAAATCTGCGGATGAACTGCATTCCCGAATGGGCAGCCGAGGCGACTGCAGACAACTACCCGGAGTTCTTGGAAGAGCGTCGCAGCCTGATGGCCCAGAAGGTCAAGGCATACTTCGAGAGCTTATAGAGAAGGCGAACTGAATAGAGGATAATGCTATTCGTCTTCTCGATCCGCCAGCGAGCGCGGAACGGGTAGCAGGCTCAACTCCCGTTTGCCGAAGCGCAGATACCCACCGCTCAACGCCAGCCCGCCGAACAGTACCTGATACAGCCGCGCCACTTCCGGCGAGTTGAGCCACTCGCACAGCAGCGGCAGGGGCCAATCGGCCTCGGTGATGATCAGCGTGCCCACACTTGCCAGCAGCCCGCCTGGATCATACACGGCGCGCGGTTCGCGCCCCAGCCCCGCCAGCAGAATCTTGGCCCCACGCGCCTGCTCGCGCCGCCGAAAGGGAAGAGCGTTCCCGGCGATCACCGGGCGGCGATAGCTCCGTTTGAGGAACCGTGCTCGCTTCTGCCCCCACGTGACGCGCCCACGCTCGATCAGCCCGGTGGTGATCAACGGGTAGAACTCGCCCGAAGCCAGTGTCGGCGGTGCGTCAATCACCGAATCGCGCAGGGTATAGGCTTCGTCTACCGTCAGCCCGGCGGCGATGTTTACCTTCTCCCCCAACGGGATCGCATCGCCCTGCCACAGACGGCGCACCTCCTCGAAGTCTGGGGCCATCACCGGACTCCACACTGAACCCGGCGCGCCACGCAAATCGGCCTGCTTCCGAGTCAGGCTCCGAGTGCCCCGCACAACCGTGATCGGCGCATCCGCCGATGGCGCACCCTTCCGCATGATGATCACGACCGGGTACACGCTGGCCTCGAACGCCCCCGATTCTGCATAATCCGCCAGCACTTCGACTTCTGCGCGCTCGCACATCCACTCGCGCAGCGTCCGGGCATAATCGGCAGCCAGCAGCTTGTTTGGGATCACCAGCCCGCACCGACCGCCTTCTCGCGTTAACCGCAGAGCCGCCTCTACGAACGGAACCGATAAATCATAGCTGCCCGCTGCCGTCGGATACCGCGTATGGATTGCGTCACGTTCCGCCGGATCGTCCCCTGCGCGGGTGAATACGCTGGCATAGGGGGGATTCCCGATCACCGCATCGAAGCTCGCCGGGGGCCACAGATCATCCAACAGCGCGTCGCCCTGAAGCAGCGTCTCTGCCAGATCGTCGGGTTCCGTACCCGGATGCGCCGCCCACAGCCACAGCGCCGACCGCGCCAGCAGCACCGCCAGCGGGTCGCGATCCGTGCCATGCAGCGAGCGTGCCACCGCCCATCGTCCCATCGAATCCGACCCCGGCCCCGCTAATGCATCCGCCGCCGCGATCAAAAAGTGCCCGCCCCCCATCGCCAGGTCGAGCACCCGCGGCCCGTCTTCTGTCTTTTTGGGTTCTAGTTTTCTCCCCTCTCCGGTACGGAGAGGGGCTGGGGGTGAGGTAGCGTCATCAGAAGAACGAGTACTTATGAGACTTGGCGATGCCCCCATCACCCATCCCACCACCCGATCCGCCAGCGCGCGCGGCGTGTAGTAGCTGCCCTGCACGCGCTGCCCCTCCATGAGATCGGTGTACACGTCCCCCGGCAGGGTGGAGTCAGCCGCCGCCCAGTCGATGCCCGCCGCCGACAGATCGACCATGCGCGTGCCTTGCACCGATTCCAGTCCGCGCGCCGCCGCCATCTGCCCGATCATGGATTCCAGAAATCCGCCCAGGACATCGGCCCGCGATTCGTCCGCCCAATCCGCAGCCAGCGCCTCGAACACCCGGCCCAATGATGTGCGTGCGTCCCGGCTGGGTGTAGAATCAGAAGGATTGGTTGTCATATTTCGTGGTGGGATCGGTGTTTAGACGTAGGAGAAGCGTCACCCGGAACCTGATCATGCCGAGTATCCTAACGTGATGAACAAACACACGCAAGCACAAACGAGTCCCACCTCAGCCTATTCTGGGCTGGTTCACCTGAAGGTGCTGCCGCTGGCAGCCATCGATCTCTATGCCTGGGGGGTGCTCGCCTATTTACTGGCGCGCTCGATCCGCCCTCTGCATGAGCGCCTGTGGCAAATTCCTATGCTGGAAAACTTCATTTTGTGGATGCTGCTCCCGGCGATCCCCGTGCTGATCCTCCTGCTGCTCGCAAAGCGATGGTGGCGGGCCGCACCCATCGCCCTG
>JAHEME010000089.1:0-7087 GCA_024643825.1 Chloroflexota bacterium
AAACGTACTGCACATAGGAGATGACCAATGGCGTACCCCGATATGATCGGCATCGTAGTGAAGGACATGGCGCAATCGCTGAAGTTCTATCGCCTGCTGGGGCTGGGCATTGAGGAGGGCGCGGAATTGGAGGACTACGCCGAGGTGATCACACCCAACGGCTACCGCATCTCGTGGAACACGGTGACGATGATGCAGGGTCTGTACCCGGATTGGGAGGAACCGCGCGGGCATCGGATGACGCTGGCCTTCAAATGCGAGTCACCCGCTGAAGTCGATGCGCTGTATGCTGCGGTGGTGGCGGGTGGGTATGCGAGCTACAAAGCTCCCTGGGATGCCTTCTGGGGCCAACGATACGCGGTGGTGATTGACCCCGATGGCAATCTGGTTGATCTGTTTGCAGCATTAGGGGAGTAGATTGATAGTACTTTATTCTTTTGCACTACCACCAAGAAGCGGATTACTACTTTCGCCCAAAGTCTGCCGGGATTTCTCCCCAGACTTCTGTTTCCCATTTCAATATCTTGTTGGTGTACTCATGTTCTGCTAGCCACTTCTCCGCACGATCAACTAATTCAAATAGCTCGGTGTTATTTTCACCACGAGGGAGTTGGGTTTGGCACTTCTTTTTCTTGATCCAGCCAATCGCGTTCTTCGAGTCGGAGTAGATGGGAGCCGTGATCTCACGTTGTTGAAAGAGAGATAGTGCATGGACAATTGCCAGAAACTCTCCAACATTGTTGGTTCCCTGTGGAAACGGGCCGCGTCTAAAGATTTCCTCGCCTGAGTTCGTATCTACGCAGCGATACTCCACTGGCCCCGGATTACCCGAACATGCAGCGTCAACAGCATAGCTCGGATAAACAATCTCGCCGACATCAATCAATCGTATCTGCTTCGATTTGGAAGTCTTATTCTGGCCTTTGAAGTCCTCATACTCTCCGGCAAAGGCTGCTTGGGCTTCGTGGTGCGTGTCAAAGGATTTGTATTTCGCGTCAGTGAATCCCGACACCTGTGCAGCACATTCATCCCATGTATGGAATATGCCTGTCTGCCGTCCGTGCCAAACTACATAAAACTTGGGCTTCTTTTTCTTTGCCATTTTTTGAACTATCTTAATTCCTGCTGACCATATCTGAGAACACCCCAAAGGTTCACAAACTAGCGATGAGTTGGCGGGCGATCTCGACGAGTTTGGGATGCCAGTTGAGCTTGCGGCTTACAGCCTCGGCATCACGGTACATTGGATCAGCGGCGAGGAGATCGCGCCAGAGGCGGCGTGCTTCGTCGATTTCTCCCAGTACGTACCATGCTAGTGGTAAGCCCACGACCGCACGTCCATAGTTCGGCTGAAGTTCCAAGCTTTTGCGGAAGTCATCTATAGCATCGCTCGGTTGAGCCAGGGCAAGATATGACTCTGCCCGATGGCTATAGGGGTTTATGAAATTGGAATCCAGACGAATAGCCTCATCCAAATCACGGATTGCAGCCTCAAATTCACCTAGCTTATTATAGAGATACCCTCGGTTGTTGTAGGCTATGGAATACTCTGGATCCAAGCGGATGGCCGTATTGTAGTCGCGGATCGCTTCGTCGTATTCGCGTTTGCCTAGGTGTAACCACCCTCGATCGGCGTAGGCTGGGGCACTTTCAGGATCAAGGCGGATGGCCTCGTCATAGTCGCGGATGGCCGCATCGAAATTGCCTTTAGCGGAGTACGCAGATCCCCGGTTGCTGTACATAATTGCATTCTTCGGACCGAGGCCGATGGCCTTGTCAAAGTCAAGGATCGCCGCATCGTAGTCGCCTTTGTCATAGTAGGCAATCCCTCGATTGCTGTAAGGGGGAGCCGTGTATGGATTGAGTCGGATACTCTCCGAATAATCTGTAATTCTCCCTTTGATATCTGTTTTATGCCTGACGAGGCCACGAAAAAAATATTGCTCTGCCGTCAACTGCTCTTGCGTGGGTGGGGGTTCGCTGGCTGCTTCTTCGATCTTGCGGCTCACCGTAGGCTGATCGGCTGCCGGGGCGGGTTGAATCGCGCCTGAAACGGGTCGCTTGAGAAACTTTGTCCGCAGGCGCTCCATCGCTGCATCAAAATAATTGTGAGGAACATCCAGCCCACTATACTTTTGGAGACCTTCGAGCTTGCCCGTAAGGTGAGCTTTTGAAGCCTCGAAACTGAAGTTGTTGACGAGAATGGGCACCACGTTGCGGCCCAGGTCCATCGCCATCTCAATTTCGCGGCGGAGCCAATCGCCGGGTTCGGCACAGCGATCCACTGCGCCGGGTGTCAGGATGACGAGGAAGTGGGGCCGCGCCGCAATCTGGTTGAGAATGATGGTTTCAAACTGGCCGCTGTCGATGCTCTCGACATCCATGAACACATCGTAGCCATTAGCACGCAAATCCAGAAAAATGGCACGAGCGATAAAGGAACTGACATCGCGGCGATAGCTGAGGAAGACCATCCTGTCGGTGTCTGGCATGGGCGATTCTCGCAGAGTGTGGCAAACGAAATTCTGCGCTTATTGTAGGAGAAATGAGGGAAGAAGACAATCCGACGCCATCAGCCATCAGCCATTCGCCATCCACTATCTGCCAGCCACCATCAGCCGCAGATCGTGGGCGATGTTCTGGGCAGATGATTCGGGCGGAATCTGCACGGCCATCTGCCCCTGGCGGTCGATCACGAACAGGCTGGCGGTGTGAATCACCAGATAGTCGTCGGGGTTGTCCTGCGGCACATACTCGAAGTACACGCCATAGTCAACCACGACCTGCCGCATCTGTTCATACGTTCCCGTTGCGCCGATGAACGTATCGTCAAAGTTGGCGACGTACTTTCCGATTCGGTCGGGGGTATCCCGCTGCGGATCGACCGAAAGGAAGATCACCTGTACCTCGTCGGCCTTCGATCCGAGCATCTCCATCGCCCGCTTGAGCTGCAATAACGTGGTGGGGCACACATCCGGGCAGGACGTGTAGCCAAAGAACACCACCACCACCTGCCCCCGATAGTCGCTCAGATGAATCGTGCTCCCGTTCCCGGCGGTCAAGGTGAAGTCAGGGGCCGCATAGGGCGGTTGGATCACGGTTCCAACAAAGGAGGGAGGTCGAAGAAAGAAGAACCACACGACCATCGCAGCGATGAATAGGCCGACTGTGGCAAGAATGGCGAAGGTTGTTACAGAGATCGGCTGCGCTGCATCACGAGCGTTCTCGTCTGAGAGGGTGGGTTCAGAGGATGGTGCCACGGCGGGCCTTTCTACAATCGGAGGAAAAGCGGAGTCTTAGCGCAATCGAGCGTACAACCAGGGATAGCGATCTTCCGGGAAGGCGGGCTGAATGGCCTCGTCCCATACAAAGTCGCCTGCGGTGGAAATCTGCAATAGACGGTTATCGGCGGCGGTGAGCATGTCGCGCGTGCTGGTTTCGATAGCGCGTCCGGCAAACGCCATCAGGCTGGCGATGCACACCCGGCCTTCCACCTGATACGCGTACTCCGACTGAAAGCGCGGCGGGTCTTGCGAGGCTTCATCGAGGAACCGCTTCCAGGTGCGTGTGCGGCTGGAGGCTTCGCGCATGGCTTTGTCTTCGGCCTGAACCGCCCAGTGACGCAGCAGTTCATCGGAGGTGGTGCGGGCCGCTTCCCAGCGTTCCCACTGATCGGGGGTCAGCAGATTAGGCAGCGATTCCAGCATCCCCAGCCGGAACAGCAACCCGCCCAGCGTCCCTTTGGGGAAGGGTTGGCGGGACGGGCCGGGGGTACTCAGCGACCAGAAGACCTGATCACTCAGCAGATAGTCTTTGAGATCGGAGGTGCTGGATTCGGCAATCGCCAGGTCGCGATCCAAATCTCGCGGGAGCGAACTCATCGAGGAAGTTGAATCCAGTCAAGCTCCACGTCACGACCTTTGCCGAGCGTGTAGCTCACACGCACGGTCGGAATCTGGCGATAGCGCACCCACCAGACCACCGCCAGTGAACCGAGGGTGGCTCCCACGATAACCGTTAGCCAGCGTCCGATCTTCATAGAGATTCTTTCTCTCGCTACCTTGAGCGAATCGTTATTTCTTCAACCGGGTCGGCTGCAAAAATCCCGCCCGGCCCTGAATTTCACCCCAGCGATGCTTGCCGTCGCCCGTGTGCCATTCGTAGACCATGCGGCCTTCGGAGTCGCCGTAGCGGAGGTCAGCGGGCATCCCCAACACACGCTTCGAGATGCTCTCGACAATGCTCTCGACGGTCATCCCGTCGGGCATATCGCCCTCGGCGGTCGTCTGCGGAACCTTGAGCGATAGCCATTGGTTCGGCATCCACTCCATTTCGAGGACGTTCTTCCCGGCCAGGCCCTGCGCGCGGAAGGGCGGCTCTGGCTGGATGCAGCGCCAGTACAGCCCCACGATACGGGCCTGCCAGAAGGTCCCATTCAGGCGCTCGGTGATGAAATACGTGTTATGTTCCGGTTCTTGATAGAACCATCCGGCGGCGTTGCTGCTCATATAGTCTGTTAGACTCCGGGTTTCATGATAGGGGAGCCAAGGTCGAGTTGGCTCCCCTAAAGCATACCGCATTGATCAAGATGTGAAAAGGGATTGTATCGCGGTTCTCGTCGACGCGAGGAGTCTTACCACTCTGGATTGCCCAGCAGAATACCCTGGGCGAACACCCACACAAACGATAGGGTCACACACAGCCATTCCCAGATGACGGGTGTGCTTCGACCAACCATCCCCTGCTCATACAGCATCACCAGCACAAAGAAGATCAGGTAGGTGGCGACCAGCAGCAGGCTCAGGATCGGCAGGATTCTGGGAACATCCTTCAGCGACCACTCCTTCATGAAGATGAGCGATTGCAGGATCACGACGCCGAAGAAGTACAGCCCAATGCCGGACTTGTGGATAGGCGGCGCGATGCTGAACGGGATCGCCGTCATGAAGACGGTTCCCAGCGTGGAGCAGAAGCCGATGATCAGGGCGGAAGTCACAAACGACCGTCCCGCCCCCAGTTGATGAAGCCGCAGCGCAAGCAGCGCAATCACCAGATAGCGAACCGGCGCGGCGATCAGGGTGCCAGAGTTGAACAGGATCTGGGGCCATCCAGGCGTATCCCCAATATCCGAGAGATACGTGGTGAAGATGGAAAAGTTGGGGTCGACCGGGATATGGGCAAGTGTTGCCAGCGACACAGTGAGAATCCCAATGGCTCCTGCAATGATTCCGGTCAGCTTCAATGCGCCGGATATAGGAATCGTCAATTGCTTCTCTTGTTGTAGTAACATGATATTTCTCCTCAAGAGCATGGTTGCTCAAATAGTTCATTGCGGGTCCGGGATCAGTCCCCAAACCGCGCCCGATAGGTTTTCAGGACACGTTCAGCCCACTCCAGTTCACGTTCATAAGTCATCACCCCCTTGTTTAGCGACACTTCCCAGAAGAAGCGTTCGCGCTCAGTTCGCGCACGTTCCACGATGCTCTGTACTTCGTTACTTTGAAGAACAGCCAGCGTCTCCCTCACTTTGAGGATGTACTCTTCAAGCATCCTCACAAATCTCTCGCTATCCACCCGATCTGCCAGCGTAATCTGCACCAGCATCTCATTGCGAATCCGCTGCAGCTCAAGCGGTTTGGCTACCCATTCCGCGAGTTCATCACGCCCCGCGCTCGTGATCTGGTACACCTTCTTATTTGGATGGCTCTCCTGAGAGATCACCTCCATATTGAGAAGTCCCTCTTCGTGCATCCGGCTCAGGGTCGAGTAGATCTGGGTATAGGTTGCATTCCAATAGAATTGCATGGTCGAATCGAACGCCTTCTTGATGTCATAGCCGGAGATTGGCCGGCCCCGGGTATCGATAATGCCGAGCAGAGCATATTTCAGAGACATGGAATATCCAATACACTATATATTCAATAAGTTTCATATGAAACTTATTGAATATAATATCACGTTACGGGATTATGTCAAGCACAATGGGCAGGAAAGAGAGAACTCGACAATCTCACCCGCTATCTTTTCTTGGATGGAAGTGCTTACGAAGGAAGGACGATCAGCGGAACAGCGCGGCGACGAACGGCCAGCCGAAAAAGGCCAGCGCGATACACAGAAACAGGCACGGAACCGCCGTCAGAAGGAGGGCGATGGCGATCAGCCGTTCTGCGAATCGATCCTGCGAGGGTGGTTTCGAGCCGGGTTCGTTCACAGCAAACATTGTAGCGGGGCCATGCTTTCATGACAACCAGCGTGCCCCGGATTGGCGGATGCATATTCGCACTGCATTGGTTTTTATTTTCGAGTATAGTAGGGTCAACAAGCTCATTTGATCCAGCCCACAGCCCGAACGATTCGGGGGATTTCATGCGACTCTCATCAACATACCCACTGCTGACCGTGCTTGTATGCAGCGTACTGACCGCATGCAGCGTGCTGGGCGGGATCGCAGGGAGCGCAACTCCCATCCCGATCACCGAGGAAGTGCCCGTCACCGAGGGGCCACCCCCGACAGCCACTGATGCGCAGCCGACCGCCCTTCCGGAGACGAAAGAACCTCCGACCGATGCGCCGGAAGCGACGCAGGAAGCATCTACCGCCGAGGGCGCGATCACGCTGGAGAACGTTCATACCCTCGAAGAGAAATCCAGCATCGCTGTTTCGTCCACCGTGCTGCTCTCCGCCGAGTTTGCGCCGGAAGGCCCTCGGCTGGCGACCTATGGGTTCGATAAGATCGTGCGCATCTACGACGCCACAGACGGCGCGCTGCGCTATGAACTGCGCGGTCATAGCGATTATGGCTACAGCGTCGCATGGTCGCCGGATGGCGAACGGCTGGCCTCCGGCGGCGACTTCACGTTGAAAATCTGGGATGCGACCAATGGCGATCTGCTGAGTTCGACGCAGGTGAACTCGTACGGCTTCCGCCTCGCGTGGGATGCGGCTGGCGAGCGCGTCGCGATTGTGGGCGAACCTTCCAGCCACATGGAGATCGTCGGGCGGGACGGGGGCAAGGTGGAAGACCTCCAGCCCAGCGGCAGTGTGCTGTGGGCGGTGGCATGGTCAGGCGATGGCGCACTGCTGGCGG
>JAHEME010000089.1:7097-8859 GCA_024643825.1 Chloroflexota bacterium
CAGCGCCCCGGCATGGGACCTCGAATTCTCGCCGGATGGTTCGCTGTTAGCCGCCTGTGACGACGGTGGCAAAGTCGAAATCTGGCAAACGTCCGATTGGTCACGCACGCTGACCACCCAGGCCGATAACGTGGACTGCACCGACGGCGCGTTCTCGTCGGATGGGTCGATCTACTTCACCGTGGGCGACGAAAGCAAGCTGATCGCCTGGAATCCGCTGACGGGGGCGCAGCTTGCTACCATCTCGCTGGGCAAGTTCCCGTGGGGGGTGAGCGTTTCCGGCGACGATACGCAGGTCGCAGTCGCGCTCGACGATGGCACAGTTCGCATTTTTGGTCTTAAATAGAATACTCACTGTCTGTTGAAGGTTTTTGATTCGTCCTCATCTTAGGGAGAACACCATGTCACGCAATGCAACACTCTTTCTGATCGTCGGGGTGCTGATCCTGTCCGCGCTCGCCTGTGGACCATTGGGAGCCAGCGAAGAACCCACAGCGGTTCCCCCGCCACCAACAGATGTACCTACCGATGTCCCCGCCACCACTGCCCCATCAAAGCCAACGACTCCCCCGAAGCCGGAGTCTACCGGGATCACGGCGGCGAACGCGGCAAACATTACGGAACTCTGGTTCCAGCAGGCATCCTCTACGCCGCTGACGGCGACGGCAGCCTCGCCCGTAACGCATGAGATCGCTTCGTTTGGCTTCGATAAGATCGTGCGCCTGTGGGATGGGGATACAGGCGACCTGATCGACGAAGGCCAGCCGCACGCCGAATACGGCTGGGGATTGGCCTTCTCCCCGGATGGAAACTATTTAGTATCCGGCGGCGGGTTCATTGTCCGTGAGTGGGACCTGGCGAACGGCAACATCATTAACGATGCCACGGTCAATTCCTTTGTGTTCAAGACCGTGTGGGCCCCGGATGGAACCGCTGTGGCAGTCGTGGGCCAGAACAGCAGCCGCATCGCCGTGATCGACCCCGACACAGGCACGCAAACGGTCGAGATCGCCAGCCCGGACGGAATCATCCTGTGGTCGGTAGCCTTCTCGCAGAATCAGCAATGGCTCGCGACCGGGAACGCGAACGGTACGGTGCGCGTCGTGGAGATTGATTCAGGAAACGAGATTCTTCGGGATACATCCACCGCCAAAGGCTCTGTCGTCGATCTGGAGTTCTCGCCGGATAACCGTTTGATGGCCGCCTGCACGGGCGGCGGCGGCGCGTACATCTGGGATACTGGATCGTGGGATGTGGTGCTCTCCGGCGACAGCGTTCACCCCGGCGGCTGCCTCGATGGGGTGTTCTCGGCAGACAGCTCGGTCTATTTCTCGGTAGGTGATGACGGTTATCTCAATGCCTTTGACACCGACAGCGGCGACCTGATCACGTATCTGACAGCAGAGAGAGCGATTCAGGGGATCGGGATCACCGGGGACGGTGAACTCATCTCGCTGGCGCTGGATAACGGCGGCCTGAGCGTCATCGGTTTGCCGTAGTAGAAGACTTCATTCACATAGTGGACGGCTGGCAGAACATCGCCAGCCGTCTTTGTTTACAACAAACTGATCGCCAGATACGCCGCGCTGATCCACATGATCAGTGCGGACGCACGATTCAGCCAGCGGCGCACCGCCCCCACTGACCCCACCAGCCGCCCGACCAGCGTCAGCCCCACGAACCACAGCCACGAATTCAGGATGCACCCAACGATCTTATGCCCTTTTGGCATGAGTGATATTTGTAATACATATATTATGAC
>JAHEME010000707.1 GCA_024643825.1 Chloroflexota bacterium
GGCCCCCTTCCTTCCTCAAGTAAGAATCCTTTCACTTGGAGGGCTCTGAGGTATTTCTGACATGTATCACCGTTTCTCCCCGTCAATTCAGCCAAGTCCTTTGCCGAGATCGGCATTATTTTGGCCGAGAGTTCTTTGCACCAATGAAGGACTCTAACGTCTCTCTCAGTCATGTCAGTGAATGTTTCCTTGATCGCAGTTGATCCGATTCTCCAAGCAAGCCAAAAATCCTCAGGAGAGGATACTACCACCTTTCTGTCGGTTTGGTCTAGAACTACGGATCTTTGCCTGTAGAGGATTCTAGCTATCCCTTTGATGACTGAGATTATCTTGTCCGTGTCTCTTCGGACTCTGGTCTCCTTTTCGTCGAGCAGAGGTTTCAGGAGTGTCGCGTATGGAATGACCACATACTTCGGAGCCTCTTCTTCTGCGATTGCGAAGGCTGCCTGAATGATTCTCTTCTCTCGTGTGAAATCAGGCCTCTCGTTAGGTAGTTTTTCGGCTCCAGTTAGTTTTGAGTCTCTCACGCGAATATTCTGTTCCTTGGAATCATCGACCCTAAGAACCCAGATTCTGTTCTGGAGCTCCTGTGGAATCGAGAACTCTGTTGAAGTAAAGACCACATTCTCAATCTCAGTCTCTATTTCTTCAGTCTTGAACTTCTTCGGATTCTCGTGGTCTGGGACTGTTGTGAGAATCTTCAATTTTCCTTCACTGATGACGATTTTGATGTCATATTCGACTGTCGATTCCTTACCTGTTCGCATGGCTCTGCGTTCGGCAAAGTAGAGTGTCCTCACCTTCCCTCCGAGATGTCGTAAGGATTTGTCTGTGAGTCCGGTAATCTTTCTCGACCAGTGTTCTGGGAAAAGCGACAGAGCCGAGTCTACGATTGTGTTCTTGCCGGCTGCGGTTTCTCCTTGCACCTCGAAACTCTGCTTAGCAAAGACTAAGATAGGGAGGAGAACTTTGTTCTCGTCTTCGCCTTGCACCTCTCCCTGCGCATTGTGAATACAATTTAGAATGGCAGGATCTTCCAGAAGCCTCTCGGCTTTTGTTCGAATCTCTGGGTCAGTTTCCTTGGGAACCGCGTTGTCAGCTACGTTGGTTGCATTTCTCTGCGCCGCGCTGAGTATATTCTCTGCATGAGGACCCCCAACTATAGTCTCCAGTTCTTCTCGAAGTCTTGAAGCACCAGCGATCTCGCCTAGGGGTTTTGCGTAGGTGTCCTTAATTGCCGTCAGCCTATCATTCAGTTCGGGGTCAGCCGCGATGGTGCAAATCGCCCAGATAATCCGCATTGCATCTTCGAGGGCGAATCCGCGTTTTCGGAGGAGGCCGCACAGCCCGAGACTGAGATTATGCCTATGTTGCGGGGACCATATGTCAGAAAATGCCTTTATGATCGCCCAGTGTTTTCTAAGAAACCTCACCTTGTTAGTGAGCTCGGTTAGGTCTTCCTGACTCAACCGTAGGAATCCGGTTCTTCTGACATCATTGACCCACTTGTACTGCGGGCCAGAGGGATGCAGGCTTGGGGGGCAGGCTACGTACTTGTCATGTGTCTTAAACTCGAAGGCTCCAGGTAATTCCACATTCTCTGGACGCGCAGACTGAGGCAATGCAAGATAGACATGATATCCCTTGGAAGGACGGCCCACCCAAGTCTTCAGATTTTCAGGTTTCGCATCGAAGAACAAACGGTAGTATCTGTCATCATCAATATCCAATATGGCTCGGTGAAATCCCGCCACTATTCCGATGTTAGTCTGACTTGCATCCTTATCTTTGAACCACACTTCGAGTTCCTCTTTGGTAGCACGTCGCGACACGTAGGGCTTCCATGTGGGCTTTCCGTCAGCGTCTGTTGATCCAACGGCCTTTAGAAGTTCGAAGTTTGGTTCCTTGCTTCGAGGATTGAGCGGTATGACACTGAAACCATTGATCACGTAGAACAAAGCCCAGTCCAAGATGGTACGTCCACCGCTATCTTCGGCAGGCGTGGTAGTGAGTGGTCCGTTGGTCGATGGGAGCCTTTCATCCTCGTCAGTCATTTTTTTTCCTCTCCGGCAACCAGACCTTATGTTCAGTCACTGGTTTCACGAGAAGGTCGCCATCAAAGGTGAGTTTCAGATAAACTTCGGATGGGTCAATGTGGAGTTCCTTCGCGATTGCCTGCACCCAGATCTTGGGTAGTCCGATGACATATTCCAGATACTTTGGTTGTCCACGGAAATAGACGAGCCTGGACCTGACCTTTCGCAATGCTTCGAAGGTGTGATTCATAGTTGAGCCCTCGTCACAACCTTGTAACGAAAAGCTCATCTAGGTCTCGGATTACTGATTTTAGTAATCAACAATGAAGCCCAAAAAGAGCCAATTTAGTCGCAAAGAGCTCCTATATCTCCGTATGG
>JAHEME010000090.1 GCA_024643825.1 Chloroflexota bacterium
CGGCTGGTGCTTCGGTCGCGGGGGCGGCTGGCGCGCAGGCAGCCAACACCAGCGCCAACGCCATCGCAACCAGGACTAGCATGAGTATTCTCTTCATTGATATTCCCCTCCTACGGAAAATAATCGACTAAATGGGATCAACAAATCACTCGCAATAGAAATAAGCTCCCTCCTTGAGTTATGGCATCTTCCCCCGCAGTCAGCGTGCAGTGGTCTGCCGATCATAAGGTCGACCAGCAATGGTGAGACCTTTCCAAGATGGTATTCTATGGGATAACGTCTCCCCTTGTCAATGTAACAAGTTCTTCATTGAGGTCGATATTCCATCAATTCCCTCTAAGCGCAGGCGAATCAAACCACATTCCGGCAATATGGTTGATCGCATCGTTTTGCGAGAATAGCACTCGAAGGATCACATGGTCATCACGTTCAAAGCGTGTATCATAAACAACTGTGCGGAAACCGTTTTGATCTTCGACATGGATCAGCGAATGGGATTTATACATTCCAACTCTGCCAAGGATTTCTTCACGCACCTGGGGGAAGGTGATTTCGTTAATCTGATCTTTTAAGTCATCATCAAAATTGCGCGAGTGGCGTGCATAATCACCATCGTTGAGCCCCTGCAAACTGTTCTCAACACTGGCCTCTACCTGATCAGCAAAAGCATGGCCTTCCTGCTCATTCAGAGTTACGGAAGGTTGACACGCCGATACTAGTAATACTTGCACAGCAAGAAGAAGGATCAATCTGACTCGGATCAAATTGTGAATGTCCCCTTACTTGTCTGGAGCATTGATTCGTTGAGGTGGCAAGCTATTGACCAAGTATAATCTATCTAGCATTGTAGCATATAGAGGCCGAATTCTATCGCACTATGTCTCAACACTGCCATGCTATTTGTCATATTTCGTTGGCAACCGACTTCACTCATGTTAGAATCGAAGAGATGTGAATCGTATCCTCATCATGCTGGGGATTTATCGGCCTCCACACTTGTCACTTAAGTTCAATTAGGAGAGATCAATGGCAGAGAAGTTCAAGATAACTTACGCCACGATGTCTGGCGATCAAGCTCAGATTACTGCCGAGTTTGATGCTGCGGTGGCGCGCATCGAAGAGACCCTTCGTGGCAAGAATCTTCCTATGTTGATTGGTGGAAAGCCGCAGGAAGCGGCGGAAACCTTTCCTGTATATAGCCCTGTGGATACGAGGGAACCGCTGGTCTATTTCCAGAAGGGAACGCGCGAAGATGCGAAAGCTGCGATTGCGGCGGCGAAAGCGGCGTATCCCGTGTGGAAGTCAATGCCCTATACCGAGCGATGTGACATTATTGAGCGTGTTGCCGACCGCATTAGCGGTAATCTTTTCGAGTTGTCTGCGATGATGGTGCTGGAAATGGGTAAAAATCGGATCGAGGCGCTTGGTGACGTTGAAGAGACCGCCGACTTGCTTCGTTATTATGCCTATCAAATGCGTGAGAATAAAGGGTACATGCGTCAGATGGAGTCGTTTGGTGCAAACGATGTCAACCTGGACGTATTGAAGCCTTATGGCGTTTGGGCTGTGATTTCCCCCTTTAACTTTCCCCTCGCTCTGGCTGGTGGGCCTGTGGGAGCTGCGCTTGTTACGGGTAATACGGTGATTCTGAAGCCATCCTCTGATGCCCCTTATACGGCCTACAAGCTGATTGAATATCTCATCGAAGAAGGTGTGCCCGCTGGTACGGCGAATTTCATCACGGGGCCGGGCAGCACCGCTGGCATGGAACTGGTCGAGAATAGCGATGTTGATGGGATTACGTTTACTGGCTCTTATGATGTTGGGTTCAAGACAGTCTATCAGAAGTTTGCTCCTGACCATCCCAAACCAGTGATCGTGGAGATGGGCGGTAAGAATCCAACCATTGTCTCAGATAAAGCAGATCTGGATGATGCGGCTCAGGGCGTTCTCAAGTCTGCCTTTGGAATGGGTGGGCAAAAATGTTCTGCTTGCTCTCGCACGTATGTGCATGAGTTGGTCTACAATGAATTCGTGAGCAAACTGGTGGAAAAGACGCGCGCACTAAAGATCGGAAACCCCGCGAAGGATGCGGATGTCTTCTTGGGTCCCCTTGTCAACAAGGGTGCGGTGAATGACTATCGGTCATTTATGGAAAAGGCCAGGCAGGATGGCACGGTAGTGTACGGGGGAGAGACACTGACCGACGGTGAATACGCCAATGGTTGTTTTGTGCAGCCTGCCATTATTTCTGATCTTGGGCAGGATCATGAGCTTGTGCAGACAGAACTGTTCGTTCCCATCCTGTATGTGACTTCTGTGGGTTCTATGGATGAGGCGATGCAGAAAGCCAACGGGACAGAGTATGGTCTCACGGCTGGCTTCTACAGCAAGGATGAGAGCGAAGTGCAGTGGTTCCTCGATAATATTGAGGCGGGTGTGGTCTATGTGAATCGTGCCGCTGGCGCAACTACAGGTGCCTGGCCGGGCTACCAGCCTTTTGGTGGCTGGAAGTCCAGCGGCTCCTCAGGCCGCAATATCGGTGGGCACTACACGCTGCTCAATTATCTACGTGAACAAAGCCAGACCATCATTCGCTAAATAAGGTTCCTCTTGAGGGGGCGATTGCATGTGCCCCCTCAATTTCACGTTGTGAGAGTCCATTGTCTGATAAACGTACATCGATGCAAGAGGCTGTCTCGACCTATGTTCGTGATGGTCTGTCGGTCGCTATTGAAGGTTTCACCGCCTTCATCTGCTTTGCTGCTGGGCATGAGATCATCCGGCAGCGCCGCAAGAATCTTACCCTCATCAGGATGACACCCGATTTAGTTTATGATCAAATGATTGCGGCTGGCGTCGCCAGTCACCTTGTCTTCAGCTATCTTGGGAATCCTGGGGTGGGGTCACTTCACTGCGTCCGTCGTGCGGTGGAGAAACAGATTCCCATTCCTCTTACCATAGAGGAATATTCACACTATGGAATGGTCGGGCGATACATGGCTGGCGCGATGCGAATGCCTTTCTTCCCATTGCGAAGCTACGCCGGAACCGATATGCCGAATGCAAACCCCGACATTCGTTTTGTTCAGAGTCCGTATTCAGATGAATCGATTGCAGTTGTGCCTCCACTTAACCCCGATGTTGCGATCATCCACGCGCAGCGCGCCACGAAGCAGGGGGATACGCAGCTATGGGGTCTCCTCGGCGTTCAGAAAGAGGCGGCATTTGCCGCCAGCAAGGTGATCGTCGTTGCCGAGGAGATTGTGGAAGACTCGGTGATCCGCGCCGATCCAAATCGAACACTGATTCCAGGGCTAATTGTTGATGCTGTTGTTCATGAGCCATATGGGGCGCACCCTTCCTATGTCCAGGGATACTATGATCGGGATAACGCGTTCTATTTGATGTGGAATGAAGTTTCGCGTGATCGAGCAAAGACGGAGACCTGGTTGGATGAGTGGGTTTACAACGTGCCGGATCGATCTGCTTATCTCGAAAAGTTGGGCAGCGAAACTTTGGATGATCTGAAACCAGGGGATGCTCCCTCCTCGTCAGTCAATTACGGAACCTACGCATGACAGATTACTCAGCTTCAGAGATGATGATCGTAGCCGCCGCACGCGCTCTCAAGAATGTGCGCACCGTGTTCGTCGGGGTAGGGTTGCCAAACATCGCTTGCAATCTCGCGCGTTACACGGTTGCGCCAGACCTTCAGCTTATCTACGAATCGGGAGTTTATGGAGCGCAACCTGCCCGTCTTCCACTCTCCATTGGAGATCCTACCCTGGTTACGGGGGCGACTTCTGTTGTGCCGATGGCGGATCTGTTTGGTCTCTATCTCCAACGAGGATTGGTAGATGTGGCGCTGCTTGGTGGCGCGCAGATTGATCGCTTTGGCAACCTGAACACCACTGTCATTGGCGATTATGATACGCCGAAGACCCGGCTTCCGGGTAGCGGCGGGGCCTGCGAAATTGCGATCAATGCGCGCAAAGTTTATATGATCATGAGGCTTTCCAATCGTTCGTTTGTCGAGAAACTCGATTTTTTGACCAGCCCCGGTCATCTCAGCGGAGGGGATTCTCGTGCTAAGCAGAGTTATCCTGGAGAAGGTCCTGCCCTTGTGATCAGCGACATGGCTATCTTTGATTTTGATAATGCAGATCATGAGATGCAACTTACTTCTTTGCACCCTGGGGTGACTCTGCAAGAAGTACAGGCGAGTGTTGGCTGGAACTTGCGTGTATCGGCAGAGATACTGGAAACACCTGTGCCGTCTCCGGAGGAAATGAATTTGGTTCGCGTTGAGCTTGATCCGCAAGGGATGTATCGGTAAGTGCAGATCCGTGCTCTGATTTTCGATTTCGATGGGTTGATGCTGGATACTGAAACGGTTGAATATCAATCATGGCAAGAGATATTTCACAAATTTGGGGCCGAGTTGCCAGTCGAAGTCTGGGGACAAGCGGTTGGGCGCGGGTTTTCTGAAGAGTTCGAACCATTCTCCTATCTCGAAGGGGTGCTTGGGCATGAAGTGGATAGAGCTGCACTCTCGGCAGCGAGGACACGGCGAGATCGTGAACTCCTTGCGGGGCGGCCACTCCTTCCCGGTGTGGAAATGTATATTCGAGATGCCCGCAGCATGGGGATGCAGGTTGCGATTGCTTCAAGCTCTACCTACGAGTGGGTTCATTCTCATCTTGAGCCTTATGGACTTCAGGCAAGTTTCGATGCCATCAGTACATCAGATGATGTGAAGCATACAAAACCTCACCCGGACGTGTTTCTTGCAGCGCTGAATGCGTTGGATGTCGAGTCAAAGGAAGCAATTGTTCTGGAAGATTCTCCTAATGGGGTACTGGCTGCGAAACGCGCAGGAATTTTCGTGGTTGCGATTCCAAACGGGGTAACGATGCACCTGACATTCGAATCCCCAGACGTGCGCATGGACTCCTTGGCCGATATGTCCTTAAGCGATCTTTTGCATCTGGCATTGAATAACCATCATGGATGAGACCACTCTTCTCGCGCGGCAGCATCTGACGGGCCTTCTTCTTCGTATTGCTGAGAGTGGAGATGTTCAGCACTATGATGAGATTGGCGAGGCCACCTATGCTGCGTTATTTCAACTTGGTGTTGTCGAAGACACAACAGACTCCAACATTCTCGGCACTGAGGATGAAGTCGCGGCCCTGGACCGATTGATCGATATGCTTGATCAAATGTTCAATGTGATCGGCAACTGCCCGGCGGAAGAGCAGAACCTGAAACGCAATAGCTGGCTGCAAGTCACCGATCAAGCGCGGGCAGCCTACCTAATCCTTACGGCTCTAATCTAAGTTCCAGGGAAAAACTGATGAATGACGTAGTTATCGTTGACGCAGTACGTACCCCAGTAGGTCGCCACGGAGGAACACTATCTGCGATCCGCGCGGACGATCTGGCGGCGATTCCTATGATCTCTTTGTTAGAACGGACGGGGCTTGACCCATCACTGGTTGAGGAAGTTTATCTCGGCTGTGCTAACCAGGCTGGCGAAGATAATCGCGATATTGCTCGGATGGCTCTCCTCCTTGCCGGATTCCCAGTGTCCGTTGCAGGTGTGACATTCAACCGACTTTGTGCGTCGGGGCTGAATGCTGTCAATCAGGCTGCGCGTGCTATCGCCGTCGGGGAAGGCGATGTTTTCATCGCCGGTGGTGTGGAGCAAATGACCCGCGCGCCCTTCTCTTTGGCGAAGCAAGCCAAAGCCTACGATTTTGGGAATGTAACCGTGTACGACACCACGTTGGGCTGGCGCTACCCTAACCCGAAACTGGAAGCGATGTTTCCGCTAGAGGCGATGGGCGAGACGGCGGAGAATGTGTATGAGCAGCGCACGCACATCACCCGCGAGATGCAGGATGCCTTCGCGTTCGAAAGTCACCGCCGCGCAGTCGAGGCAATCAATGCCGGTCGGTTCCGCGCGGAGATCGTTCCCGTCGAAATTCCGCAGCGTAAAGCCGATTCCATCCAGTTTGACACGGATGAGCATCCCCGCTACCGGTGGGAGAATGACAAGGCTGTTCTCGATACGAGCATGGAGCAACTGGGAAAGCTCCGTCCTGCATTTCGAGCAGGCGGTACAGTGACGGCAGGAAATTCCAGCGGTCTCAATGATGGCTCATCAGCCATCCTCTTGATGAGCCGCGAAAAAGCCGACGAGCTAGGCATGAAACCGATAGCCCGTTGGGTCGGAAGCGCCGCTGCGGGTGTTGATCCTCGTACAATGGGCCTTGGGCCTATCCCGGCGACCGAGAAAGTCCTCCGCCGGACCGGGTTGACCATTGATGCCATCGATCTGATCGAGTTGAACGAAGCGTTTGCGGTGCAATCCCTTGCTGTGATGGAGACTGCTGGGTTCCGCCCGGAGATCACCAACGTAAGCGGGGGGGCAATCGCCCTGGGACATCCGTTGGGGTGCTCTGGTGCTCGAATCCTGACAACCCTGCTGCATGAAATGAAGCGGCGCAAAGCAGATGGTCAGAAAATGATTTACGGTCTGGCGACGCTGTGTGTTGGAGTGGGGCAGGGCGAGGCTACCGTCATTGAGATGCTGTAGTAGGAAGTCTATTTGAACTCTGCTGATTCTGCCGTATCCAGTCCACATATTGGCACTCTGCACGAACGGTCGCTGCATGCTGCCCTGAAAGATTGGTATGAACAGCCCGGCGACCGCCGCGAAGTAAAGGTGGATGGATACGTCATTGACTTGATCCATGACGATACGCTGATCGAAATTCAGACACGGAGTTTCGCGCCTCTGCGAACCAAGCTGGCAAAACTGACTCGAACGCACCCGGTGCGTCTGGTTCACCCGATAGCTGCGGAACGCTGGATCGTCAAGCTGGCGGAAGATGGGGAGACACTGATCGAACGGCGCAAGTCCCCTCGGAGGGGCAGGATAGAACACATCTTTCTGGAGTTGGTAAGCATTCCGCATCTGGTGGAACGTGCGAACTTTTCTCTGGATGTCTTACTTACGCAGGAAGAGGAAATTCGCGTTCGGGATGGAAAGGGAAGTTGGCGGCGTAAGGGTTGGAGCATCCGCGACCGACGCCTTCTAGACGTGGTTCAGCGAGTAACCCTGTCTACCATCGAAGACTATCGAACGTTGCTGCCTTCCGATTTGCCAGTATCGTTCACCACACGTGATCTCGCACATGCGATTGAACATCCAATCTACATTGCACAAAAGATGGCGTATTGTCTGCGCAAGATGAATGCAATTGAAGTTGTAGGAAAACAGGGCAACAGCATTCTCTATTCATTATCGGATTAGCATTCTCCATCAAAGGTTGATAGGGAAATGACAGCTACTCACAGCCACGTCTTTCACCGCAAACATACATTCAACAAACCTACCATTGCTCACGGAAAGGGCATCTATCTGTGGGATACCTCCGGCAAGCAGTACATTGATGCTTCTGGCGGGGCTGTTGTAGTCAATGTCGGGCACGGGGTGGAAGAAATTGCCGACGCCATGCACCAACAGGCATCTCAGGTTGCCTACGCCCATGCAACGATGTTCACCAGCCAACCGTTAGAAGACCTTGCGGATCGCCTGGCCAGACATCTCCCTCTTGAAGATGCTCAACTTTTCTTCATGGCATCGGGTTCCGAAGCGACCGAGACCGCCATGAAAGTCGCTCGGCAAATCCAGATAGCGCGCGGTGAACCGTCGCGCTACAAGATCATCAGCCGTTGGGGAGCCTATCACGGTGCGACGATGGGGGCCCTAGCAATTAGCGGCAAGCCTTCGATGCGCGGCATCTATGCTCCGATGTTTACAGAGATGCCTCATATTACCCCCCCGTATCCGTACCGTGGCCCCTATGCAGACGATTTGGAGCGTCATGGTCTTTGGGCTGCTGAGGCTTTAGCACAGGAGATTGAGAGGCAGAGGCCAGATACCGTAGCAGCGTTCATTGCGGAATCTATCGGCGGGGCCACGCTTGGCGCTGTTGTGCCCCCGGATTCATACTGGCCGCGCATACGTGAGATTTGTGATCACTATGGCGTGCTTCTGATCGCTGATGAAGTCATGACCGGGATGGGGCGCACCGGGAAGTGGTTCGGAATCCAGCACTGGGATGTGATTCCTGATATCATGTGTCTTGGCAAGGGCGTCTCTGGTGGGTATACACCGTTGAGTGTAACCGCTGTGCGTGGGGAATTGGTTGACCTTCTCTTTGCAAGGACGGGCGACTTTAATCATGGGGGGACGTTTTCGCATCAACCTGTCGCCGCTGCTGCGGGTCTGGCGGCAGTACGCTACCTCGAAGATTATGATCTGATTGCCAGATCGGCAAAGATGGGCGTCGTGTTGGGCGAACAACTCCGTGCGGCCCTTGGCGATCATGCGCATGTCGGGGAGATTCGGGGCAGGGGGTTGATGTGGGCAGTCGAGTTTGTCAAAGATCGAACTACGCGCGAGCCTTTCCCGTCAGGCGTTCACCTGGCCTCTGCTGTGTTCACCCGTGCATTTGAAGATGGCCTCATCGTCTACGCTGTGAGTGGGTGCGCTGATGGTACGAATGGCGATCATGTAATGCTCTCGCCGCCACTGGTTGTCAACGAAGAACAGATTGCTGAGATCGTGGCAAAACTCACCACTGCTATTGATGGTGCGCTGAACCCACTGCCTCAAACCAGATAATGTTACAGAAATAGCGGGTGCACCTATGTTTGGTGGAGTCAAGTAGATGAGACGGATAAACGGCCATTTCGATGGACAGTAGTTAAAGAATCAGCGAGATCAGACAGGTTGAGCCGCCGCAGGTGATTCTGGAC
>JAHEME010000708.1 GCA_024643825.1 Chloroflexota bacterium
ATCGGTGGGACGCGCATTGGCCTGCTGGCTGCTGCGCTGATGGCGGTCACAACGATGTTCGTCCGCAATACCACCCAGGATTACAGCGACATTCCTGCCGCCTTCTCCGCAACTCTTGCGATTTTCTATACGCTCCGTTGGTGGCAGAAGGGGAAAACGCGGGATGCACTGCTAACCGGAGTGCTCACCGCTTTTGCGATCTTCACCAAGCAGTCTGCCCTCACCTGGCTTGCCAGTCTCTCTGCTGTCCCGTTTCTGTGGCTCATGGCATCCCGGCGATCTTCCGGGCACTGGCGTCGAACCTTCCTGGGCTGGGCGGGGATGCTCCTCCCAACCATCCTGATCTCCGCCCCCTGGTATATCAGAAACGCGCTGTTGCATACCCTCGTCAATACCATCCCGGTTGCCGGGTTGTATTACACAATAGGGCCAAAAACTGGGGTACTCGGCCTCATCCCCATGATCCCCTGGGCCATCGATTTCAACCCCTGGTTGGTTTCCATCTACGCCGCTGGGTGGATCGTGGGTCTGATCCGCGCCATCCGTGAAGGAGTCAACGCGCTCCTCACTCGGATTCACACCCTGCCCACCCACCTGATCCTCGGCCTGTTCGCCGTTCCCTACTGGCTGGTATGGTGGCGGCAGTTCTCCTTTGAGGCCCGCTTCCTTGTCGAAATCCTCCCGGTGATGGCAGTGTGGGCCGCCTTAGTGTTACAAAGCGTCGCCACATGGATCGCCCACCGCATAAAGATTCCTCCGTTCCTTCTCCGAACGGCGACAGCCATAACCCTGGTCGCGCTGCTCTTCGTCGCTTCCGAAGATCGATTGGGTGGCGTCTACTATGCCCTGACCCGTCCCTTCGCAACCGAAGAAGAACGCATTTTGCAGGTCAAGCCTGGGACCTATCTTCTGTCACAGTACATCCGCACCCATCTCGATCCCATAAACGATCACCTGATGGTCATGGATGGCCGTCTGCTCTACTATCTCCCTGAATACGACCTCACCGTGCAGTACCCGCTGAGTCTGTCCGACCTCCAGGGGTACGACTACTTGGTGCATTCGTCCAGCATCTTTTCAGTGTACGGTCAGCGCCTTGGCTGGGATCAAAGCGAGTTCTATAAACACGTCTGGGACCCGCGTATCTTCGAGCCAGTCTATGAATTCGGCGGTGTGCACATTATGCGCATCCTCCGCACCGATGTTCCCCCCAAACAGGAGCCATAGCGTGCGTATCGCCGTCATTCAGGAAACCGATTGGATGCGTCGAGGCCCGCATCAGCAGCACCACCTCTTTGAACGTCTCTCCCTGCGCGGCCATCAAGTGACCGTGCTCGACTACCCGATCCTCCGCCACCATTGGCCGCACGAACCTCTGTGGGTTCCTGATCAGGTGCAGGAGAATGCCGCCCGCATCTATCCCGGCGCATCGATCCACCTGATAACCCCTGCCACGACCAGCATCCAGTTATTTTCCCGCCCCACCTCGATGCTCTCCCATCGTCGCGTATTAGCTGACCTGATCCGTGACTCGCGCCCGGATGTCATCGTATCCTACGCTCTCAGCACCGGGCTTCCCGCCTTGAATCTCGCCCGCCGCCATTCGATTCCCTATGTCTTTCACGGAATCGATGCGCTCCATGCCATCGTGCCCGTTCCCATCCTTCAGCCGATTGCCCACACAGTCGAGCGCCGCTTATTCGCTGCGTCTGATGAAGTGCTGCTGATCAACCAGCATCTTCGCGATTACGCCATCCGCATGGGCGCGTCTCCCGATCACACCCGCGTCCTCCGCACCGGGGTCGATCTGCACCGTTTCCAACCGGGCCGCGATGGAGCAGAAGTTCGCACCGAACTCGGCATCAGTCCCGATGATGTAGTTCTCTTCTTCATGGGCTGGGTCTACACCTTCTCCGGGCTGCGTGAAGTCGCCGCAACCCTCCGCGAGGCTCCTCCGAACGTGAAATTGCTCGTAGTCGGCGATGGCGACGACTACCCCGCACTGCTTGATCTCCAGGCCGCAGGCTTGCACCACCGCCTGATCCTTACCGGGCGTGTGGGTTATGATGCGATCCCCCGCCTGCTTTCCGCTGCGGACATATGCTTGCTGCCTTTCCACACCGTCCCCGCTACCGAGCACATCGTCCCCATCAAGCTCTACGAATACATGGCGGCAGGCAAACCCGTGATCGCCGCCCCGCTTCCCGGCGTGCATCGGGATGTGGGCGAGGAAAACGGGGTGGTGTATGCCTCCCCGGAGGATCACATCCGCAAGGCGCTCGAAATCCGCCCCCATCTCGCCGATCTGGGCCACCACGCGCGCGCTTACGTCGAAGCCAATTGTGATTGGGAAACCATCACCGACGAGTTGGAGGCCCTTCTGGAACATCATATTCACAGGAGCGCACGGTCA
>JAHEME010000709.1 GCA_024643825.1 Chloroflexota bacterium
TGAAACGAGCACATGACCGATCTCGCCGAAACGTATGTCGGAGAGCCGCAGCCCCGAACGATGTTCGTCGAAGGCTCGTTTGGGGCGGGGAAAACTACCTTTGCGATAGAGACTCTCTTCACATGGCTCGAAGGTGGAGTCGTCCCGGATCGCATTCTGGTGCTGGTTCCGCAGCGTACGATGGCCCTGAGCTATTACGAAGCTCTGCGAGATGCGACGCGGGGGCCGATGGGCAGCGTCGATGTGCGTACCATCGGCGGGATCGCCAAAGAAATCTGCACGGTCTACTGGCCGGAGATCGCAGCCGAGGCAGGATTCCAGAACCCGGAGCGCGGCCCACGATTCCTCACGATTGAAACTTCGCAATATGCAATGGCGGGCTTCGTGAATGCCGCCGTCGATCGCGGCGAGTTCGATGCGGTGAATATTTCTCCGCAGCAGATCGCTCGGCAGATTGTGGATAACTTCAGCAAAGCGGCGATCATGAAGGTGGAGTACAGCCACATCCCGCATTTGCTGGCGCAGGGGTGGGGAGAGGAACGACCTCGAAAAAGGCTGCTGGTCTATGAGGCCGCCGGGCGCGTCGCCGAAGAATATCGCCAGTACTGCCTTGCCAATCGTCTGCTCGACTTCCCCCTGCAACTTGAGATGTTCACCCGCTGGCTGGATCAACCTGACTCACGGGAGCAATTCTTCGCCAGCCGCACGCATTTGATCGTCGAACAGCTGCAAGAAGAAACCGCCCTGACCCACGATTTGATCTATGAGTGGCTCCCACGGTTGGATGGCGCGCTGCTGACCTACGAATGGGACAGCGGCTATCGAGTTTTTCTGGGCGCATCGCCGGAAGGTGCGCGGTTTCTGAAGCAGCACTGCGAAGGCGTCTTAACGCTCAATCGCTCGTTCATCACCTCGCCGGGAGTGGAACGACTCCATGCCGAGGTCTCGCAGGCGATGGGCCGCCCTGAGCCAGCTTCGCTGGATGGAGTCGATTCCGCCCCCGCGTTCAGTTACAGCTTCCACGCCTTCTTCCCGCAGATGCTTACCTGGGTAGCCGATTCCATCGCAAAACTGGTGCAGGAGGAGGGCGTCCCCGCCCGTGAGATCGCGGTGCTGGCCCCTTATCTCAGCGACGCCCTGCGGTTTTCGTTGGGCCAGAAGCTCGCCGCACGGGGGATCGAGTCGATCTCGCACCGCCCCTCGCGGGCGCTGCGAGAGGAACCCGTGGCTCGTTGCCTGCTGACGCTGATCGCGCTGGCGCATCCAGCTTGGGAGCACCGACCACCGCTGGAAGATGTGGCGCAGGCATTCCAGCTTGCCATCGACGACCTCGACCCGGTGCGCGCACGTCTGCTGGCACGGGTTGCCTACCGCCCCGGAAGCCAGCCATCATTGATTCCATTTGAGGGGATGAAGGTCGAGATGCAGGCGCGCATCACCTACGTGGCGGGGGAACGCTACGACCGGCTGCGCGAATGGATCATGGCGTATGGCAGGGAGGAAGCGCATCCACCCGATCACGTCTTTAGCCGCCTATTTGGTGAGCTTCTTTCACAACCCGGATTTGGTTTCCATGCTCAGCCTGAGGCGGGCCGCATCACGGCGGAGCTGGTCGCCTCGGCGCGCAGCTTCCGACAATCGCTGTTTGCAGACGAGGGTGCGGATCAGAATGAGATCGGACGGCGCTACTACGAACTGGTAGATCGAGGGCTGCTGGCGGCATTGTACGTGAATAGCTGGCGCGAAGAACGCGCCGATGCGGTGTTCATGGCTCCGGCGTATACCTTTCTGCTGCGCAACCGTCCGGTGCGCGTGCAATTCTGGCTGGATGTGGGATCACTGGGCTGGTGGGAACGCGTCGATCAGCCGCTGACGCATCCGTATGTACTCTCCAGAGAGTGGCCCCCCGGCACTATATGGACGGACGATCAGGAATACGAACGTCAGCAGGATATGCTGTTCCGAATCTTAAGCGGCCTGATCCGCCGCTGCCGCGATCACGTCTACCTGGGCATCAGCGATCTGGGCGAACAGGGCTTCGAGCAGCGCGGCCCGATGCTGCGAATCTTCCAGAACATCCTGCGCCGAAATCCACAGATGATGAGTGACGAACCCAATGGCTGACGAGATCAAACTGCGGCTCTCGCAAGAGGCGGTGATCAGCTATGAGGGGGGCAAGATGGGAGTCTCTGCCGTGCCGGGCAGCGGCAAGACGTTCACCCTCTCCCATCTGGCCGCCTCGCTGGTGGAGCATCTGGCGGAAGCCAACCTGACCGATGAAAAGGAAGTTCTGATCGTCACCTTCACCAATCCAGCGGTCAATTCCTTCCGCAACCGGATTGCGCGGTTGGTGCAGCAGGAGCGAGGCTTGCTGCCCTATGTCGGCTACCGGGTTCGCACGCTGCATGGCCT
>JAHEME010000710.1 GCA_024643825.1 Chloroflexota bacterium
TTTGATGGGAAAACCGGACGTTACCGAGAAGATAATGAACCCAACCCCATCAGTGAGTATGGACGGACAAAGCTCCTGGGTGAGCTATTGCTCAAAGAGAGCGGTGCGCCCTACTTGATAGCCCGCAGCAGCGTCATTTACGGCTGGGCGAGGAGACACAGGCCTAACTTTGCTACGTGGGTTCTTGGCAAGGTGAAGTCCAATCAGCCCTTGAAGGTGGTCGATGACCAGTTTGCCACGCCCACTCTGAACTTGAACTTGGCTGAAATGATCTTTGAACTAGCTAGCAAGCGGGTCGAAGGTGTTCTCCACTTAGCAGGAGCTTCCCGAATCGACCGCTATAGTTTCGCTAGACGAATAGCTGAAACCTTCCACTGTGACCCGAATCTAATAGAACCGGTTAAATCGGATCAAATAGTCTGGAAGGCGAAACGGCCAAGGGACTCGTCCCTTAATGTTGATAAGGCCGCGAAATTGCTTGATAGAAAACCGCTTAGACTCGACGAAGCCCTAGAACAATTTCGAGCGACGGAGAAGCAATGAAACTACGCCCTCATCCCTGAATGCTTGCCCCGAGAGGGCGCTACTGATGCGTAATTAGCCTGCGGGCACGAGGATCTGTTGGGGTTCAAGCAGACCTGACTTTCTTCGTGCCTTTCCAGATGAAGTTGTTGTCCGCTTCCTTCAGTAGGGGGGCCTCTGCGTCCTTCTTTGATAGGATCGGATTGGCCACAGGCCAGTCAATGCCTATCGTGGAGTCATTCCAGCGTATGCTACGATCATGGTTCAGGCTATACTCGGATGTCACCTTGTATGTGACCTCAGCAATTTCGCTGGTCGTCAGGACACCGTGTGCGAATCCGGGCGGAACCCACATCATGGCATGGTTTTCCGCTGACAGGTTTGCTGAAACCCATTTGGCGTATGTTGGTGAACCCTTGCGTATGTCAACTGCTACGTCAAATATTTCCCCCAGAATACAGCGAACCAGTTTTCCTTGGGCTGCCGGCTCCTTCTGGAAGTGCAGCCCCCTAAGAATCCTCCTTGACGCGGAACGCGAATGATTGTCTTGCACAAAATCAAAAGTGATTCCTTGCACTCCGAAGTCGCGCTTCTTGTAGGTCTCAGCGAACCAACCGCGTTCATCTGAGAAGATTCGAGCCTCGATAATGATGACTTCAGGTAGGCTTTCAAAATGCTTGAATCTGAAAGGCATCTTCGCACACGATTCTATTCTTCGATTGGACCGCGGGGTTCGGAGGAGATGTTCTCCAAATATATGCGGTAGTCGCCATTGTACTTCTCCGCGAGTTTCCTGACTTGTTCGGCGTCGATGTAACCCATGCGATATGCAACCTCCTCCAAGCAGGCAACCTTGAGCCCTTGTCTACGTTCCAAGGCCGCAATATACTGTGCTGTCTCCAGTAGAGCGTCGGCGGTACCTGTGTCAAGCCAAGCCACTCCGCGGCCGAACTTGATAAGCCTCAACTTCTCCTGCCTTAGATACTCCATGTTGACGTCCGTAATCTCAAGTTCCCCACGGGAAGAGGGTTCTAGACCAGCAACTATGTCCGCGACTTGGCTATCGTAAACATACAGTCCCGTGATCGCATAGGCAGATTTAGGCTGCCGGGGCTTCTCAACGATCCCGATCAACCGCCCTTCGCTGTTGAATTCAGCGACGCCATAGCGCTGCGGATCCTTCACCGAGTAGCCAAAGATCGTGGCCCCCTCGTTCTCGGCAACGGCTTTCTGGAACAAGCCCGACAAGCCTTGCCCATAGAATATGTTGTCTCCTAAAATCAGCGTTACAGAATCTGAGGTCACGAAATGTCGCCCAATGATGAAAGCTTGAGCAATGCCTCCGGGTGTCTGTTGCTCTCCATAGGAGAGTGACAGACCCAACTCTGTGCCGTCCCCCAAGAGTCGCCGGTACAAATCGAGGTCCTCCGGTGTACTGATAACAAGTATGTCACGAATTCCAGCGAGCATCAAAGTGCTCAGCGGGTAGAAGATCATGGGCTTGTCGTAGATTGGAAGTAAATGCTTGCTGATGACACGCGTCATAGGGTACAATCGGGTGCCCAGACCGCCTGCGAGAACAATCCCTCTCATGATGACTTCCCTCGAACTCAACCAGGTCTCTCATCTTGGCTGGAAATTGCATTACGTCCCGGTTAAGGTTTAGCATGCTCTGGAGCGCGCGGGACATCAACGGATGTCACAGTTAGCCGTCGTTGTCCATCCTTGCTGTCCGCAGGATTCACTATCCCCCTCAGGCCATTCCTGACTTGGTGCCAGAGCGCTACTGCGCACCTTCACATAATGAGCGAAGTTCTCAGAATCGCATTGTTAGATGAATCCGTCGGTTAAGAAGGCCCACCAGGCAACTGGGGACAGTGCCAGAAAT
>JAHEME010000711.1 GCA_024643825.1 Chloroflexota bacterium
AGCAGGCCACCCGCGCTGTGATCCTTGATGCGCTGGCAAAGCTGGTCGCTACTGCTGCGCACGATCGGATCTTGGTGGTCTTCGCCGGGGCCGCGTATCACATCACCAATCGCTACGGCAAAGAGCAGGCGTATCTGGTGGCGGCGGATACCAAATACAACGACGATGCCAGCGCGATCACGCTCGAAGACCTGACCGGATGGTGGCCCCGTGCGGGGGCGCGGCACATCGGCTTCTGGCTGGATGCGCCCGTCAGCCGCGAGGCGCTGGGGTTGACTCACGCCGCACCGACGGTAGACTCCGACCGCATCATGGAAACCAGCGCGATTCAGGTGGTGAGCGCCGCCAGCGGCGGATCGATCTCTGCCCCCATCGTCGAGGCCCTGAGCCTGCCGGAGGGAATCCCCGGCCTGTATACGTTCACCGATCTGGGATTCTACCTCCAGCGTGGTCGCGGCGAGGCGGCGCACGGACCGCAGTTCGGCCACCTGCCCGGCAGCCAGTTCAGCGACATGGTGTTCTACCCCCGCACCGACCGCGACCCATCCCCTTTGAGTGCATCCAGGGAATTTCAGGATGGAGTCGGGGCGGCAACCGTTATGGGCTACCGCACCGAATCGTTTGACCGTGCTCAGGCTGATGCGCGCATGGCAGCGCTGAAACGTCCCACCCTGACCAGCCAGCCGAAACCGGGTGCATCGCCACTGGTGGTGATCGTGCTGGCGATCCTCGTGCTGGCTGCGCTGGTGGGGGCGGCCCTCGCGATGGGCCTGCTGCCGATTCGGTAGTAGTAGAATGATCCGCCTGCCATTCGAAATGGCAGGCTCTGGAATCTTCAGCATCAGCGAGCGTAATCTGCCGAAGACAGTAGAGTATGTTCGGCGGCAGAACGCACATCATGCAGCCGGGACAACCATCGCTCGACTCGAACGCGTCGCTCTCGATGATCTCGGCCCGCGCATGGCCCCGTCCACTTGAGTGGACGGTTATTTGCAGCCCGGCAATTCGATTGCCGGAGCGGATTCTCAACGCTAAGAACTCACAGAATCGTCTTATCAGGAGACGCTGGAGATGCCTGACTATCGGCGCTTGCCCCGCTTTGGCTATCGTCTGATTAGCCTGCCCCCGCGTATTGTGTACGCGCTGGGATTGGGGGCGCTTATTGGGCGCATGGTGCTGCTGCTGACAACCACCGGGCGAAAGTCCGGTCTACCACATACGACGCCGCTCCAGTACATGCAGGAGGGCGACATCATTTACGTGGCTTCTGCACGCGGGCAAGACGCCGACTGGTTCCGCAATATCGCCGCTGCCCCCGATGTAACCGTTCGGGTAAAAGGAATCTGCTTCAGCACGCAGGCGGAATCCATCATCGACCCCGGTCGTATTGCCGACTTTCTGGAACTGCGGCTGCGGCGCAATCCGCGCATTGTTGGCCTGATGCTGCGCACGGATGGCATCCCATCGCAACCCAGCCGTGAGGAACTGGAAGCCTATGCAGTCAGGCTGGCGATGGTGGTGCTGACTGTCCCGCCCACGCCCGCCCTTCGGTGAGCATACAAACCCACCTCGTACTATAATCGAGTCATCCGTTGTGAGGGGGTGACTCGATGCGATCCACTACTGCCCGGTTTTCTCTTCTAATGCTGGTGCTTTCACTGACGGCCTGCGCCGCGTTCGGTATTGGTGCGCCGGGGGCGGACACGACCCCCACACGGCCCCCGGTGGTGATCAACGAGGATCGCACGCCGATCCCCACCGCGACCATGCCCGTCACGCCCACGCCGCCGACTTCAACGCCGATCCCGCCCACCGAAGTCCGCACCCCGGAACCGATCCCCGGCACTGCCAGCGCGGGGCAGGCGTGTTCGCCGCGCTGGTTCTTCACGCCGCAGCCCGATGGCTGCCCCGGCGATGCGTGGATCGAATCCTTCGCGACTGCCGAATTCTTCGAGCAGGGGATGATGATCTATGTGCAGGAACTCGAACAGATTTACGTGTTCGTCGGCGATCTCAACGAGGGCGGGGTGTTCTATGTATTCCATGATCCATTCGTGCCGGGCACGCCGCGCAGTGACCCGGAGATCGTGCCGCCCGCTGGACGCTATCAGCCAGAGTTGGGGTTCGGGGCCGTGTGGCGCGGCGCATACGACGATCAGCTACCCACGCCAATGCGCGAGGCGTTAGGTTGGGCGCTTGGCGCGGAGTTCGCGTACAACACCCGCTACCAGTGCGGCGACCCGGTGAGCGTGTGCTATCTGCGTGATCCCGGTGGCGATGTGATCGTGATGACGGGTGATCAGGCGGTGTATTGGCCGCCCAGACCCTGAGGGTGATTCGATGGAAGGGCAACACAGGATGAACACAGGGAAGGCACTGCTCCGCATCGCATGGATTCCTGTTCTC
>JAHEME010000712.1 GCA_024643825.1 Chloroflexota bacterium
ATCGGCTTAGTAATTCTAGGCATTGTAGCGATAGTTATCGCGAAGACAGCGCGCAAAGGAAAGTAACAAGGAAGCCAGGAATTGTGTGGTGTGTGGGTCTAGTGGTGCGCAGGCATGAGGTACTACACTAATATGTATCAGAAAAATCCGCGTTCTTTCTAATCTCTACATCCAAGCACAGATGTCAACCCATGTTCTGTCACCAACTTATCGGAGCGCCGGTCACATAGTCCTCATTCGACGCAATTACCATACTTCTCGCTCTTTCGTGTGAAATGTAAAGTCACATATGGAGGTCCAGCTCAAGATGATTGATGCCACGCTCCCCATTTTTCTGCTCATTTTGATCGCCGTGATAGCGATAATGATCTGGATGCGCGATTCGATAAAGAGGGAGCTCACCGAAATTGGTAGCCAAGTTCGGATAGCTTCGGCTCCCGCTCAAGCACTCGGCAGCGTAGTCGCGGGAGTCAACCAGACCGTTGCAAGCTTGAGTTCAGAAATTAAGCAGATCAGTGTTCAAGCCGAGAAGATAGCAACCCTCGGACAAAGGTATGAGGAAGCAGAGAGACTGACGAAAGATATTCACTCTATCCTTGTTGGATCGTACACCAAGGGAAAAGCTGGCGAGGAAACGTTGCGACGTTCAATGGCTGAGCTGATAAAGATGGGGTACGTGAAGACAAAGCAACCGATAGGTGGAGGAATCGTTGAATACGCTATCGTGTTCAGAGATCGCACAATCGTTCCCATTGATTCTAAAGTGGTATCCACAGAGGAGATTAGCGGCCTTTTCGATGAGAAGGTAAGCGCTGAGGACCGAGCAAAAATAGCGGATAAAGTCAGGAGAAAGGTAAGAGAACGGATCCCAGAAGTACAGAAGTACATCGATCCGCCGAAAACGCTTCCGCTGGCAATAATGTGTGTCCCGGACTCTGTTATGGAGACGGTGAGCGAGGTCATACCCGAGGCCGTGGAGAGGAAGGTTATACTGCTAGGATACTCCGCTGTCCCACAACTCATTGGATATTTCGTACAGATACATGGATTCTATGCGATTGAAGAGGATGTAGCGGAATTACGCGACAGGATAGCGAGAACACAGCAGGAGGTTTCTAGACTCGACGACAGGTTCTTCGCCAATCGATTCGAGAAACCGCTGGGGACCTTGAACGGCGCTGTCAGCATAATGAAAGAAGTCGCGTCGAGGATACGCAACGCATTAGCATATGAGGAGGGTGCATCTACGACTCGACCAGTAAGGAGGCTAACCGGGGAAGAAGAGGTCGAGGTTTCTGCTAGAACCTAGCAACATCAAGGCATGCGATACAATCGAGTCTGAGCTGTAAAAGGGATCCAAGTCGCAAGGCAATTTTGAAGTGCGCACACACACGAAAAAGACGGTTCAAATTCGCTTGCCCGAGAACCATGGCAATAGCCACTCCGTGATCATCTCATTCTGTTGCCCGATTATGAAGCGCGCTAGCTATCTTGCCATATCTGCCCAAATTCAGTTGGATATTTCCGCGAAATGACGTAACATAACCGTTCTCAATTACAACCTTCATTCCCTCTTTGACGAGTGCGATTTGATCTTCCCAAAGGACGAGTTTGATGGTGCCTGAGCCATCTGAAAGGAAAGCTTCTGCGAGTTTCTTCCCACCTGTGACCTTTCTGGGTGAGGATACTGCCATTATGTGTCCTTCCACTTGCAGACCTTTCATGCCATCCTTGAGTTGTCCGACTCTCGTGGTGCGTACTTCCTTTTTGGAGCGCCCTTGGAGAATCTCGTCGATCAGATTTTGGATTGTTTTCTCCAATCCTTGGAATCTGATCATTGTCTCGTGCGTGTATGCGTACGATAGTATGTTGAGACTCCCCACCCACCAAGTCTTCAGATCAATTGCAGCTATTTTCTCGTGCATGTGCGGCCTGACGTAGACTGAAGCTCCTATGTTCTTGAGGTAGTTGATACTCTCCGATGCCCCTCTGGTCAGGTCCCGATCGAGTTTTTCCTCGGTCACATCGAACATTTGTTGAGGTGGCCTAGTGTAGATCGAGATCTTGACATTTCGCTTGATGATGAGTTTGAGGTCTTCTACCAAGAATCCGAGTCTTCTTTCGGTTATGAAAGGGCTGAACAGTATCACTTCTTTCTTGGCGTGTTGGAGGTCTGACATGAAAGCTGGATAGAATGTCTGTTCCGTGAAAGCGGTTACCTGAGACTCCCTGAGGACCTGGTATTCTTCGGGTTGCAGCGTTTTTGCAAGGGGCTCTTTGATTTGGAACTGCGGTGGCAGGAAGCTGCTACCTGGAATGATCTTGCCTTTCTCCTCGACATATCGGATTGCTTGCCGAGCTACGTTGTCGCCTGGAAGTCTTTGTGTGAGGAAGTTCTTGTTTGC
>JAHEME010000713.1 GCA_024643825.1 Chloroflexota bacterium
CAAGCATCACGGGGAGCAAGAAAATCAGTGCCAGCACCGCCAGCGCAAAGGTCAGAGTCCCGGCGGCGATAAGCGTTCGCCGAGAAGGAGCAGCAGTTTCGTGGTTAGGTTCCATGAGTGTTTCCTTTCGTCCATTGGGAGTGGGAACATCCCCCCGGAAGGGACGGTGAAGGCGGTGCATGGACTTCACGACAAGCGGAGTGCGTGCGTCTTCCCAGCGCATATCCGGGATCGAAATCGCATCGCCTGCCCCTTTGATGGCAGTTGACGCGCGGCTCATCACGCGGCGAGTTGACTCGTATTCAGCACGACACGCAGAACACGCGGCGAGGTGCTGCTCGATAGCAGCGCGGGTTATCGCATCGGCGATCTGATCGTCCAGATATGCCACCAGTTGATCGTGAACATGGTTATCCATCACTGCTGCACCTCCTGTGACATCACGTGCATCACCGTCCGCATCTTCTTCACCGCCCGCCCCAACCTCGACTGCACCGTCCCCAGTGGAACTCCGGCTATATCCGCAATCTCCTGATACGAGAGATCCCAGTAGTAGCGGAGTACAACCACCACACGCTGATTGTCATCGAGCGCCGCCAGCAGAGACTCTGCTTGCTCGGCGAGACTGAGGCGAGCAAAGGGATCGTCTGCCGGGCTGGTGGCTAGCGCACGGTCATCGAGGTCGATGGGTACCACATCTTCCTGCGGCGACCTGCGGCGCGCTCTGCTGAAGCAAACATTCACCGTGATCTTGTGCAGCCAGGTGGTGAATGCTCCGCGCGCTGGATCGTAGGTATCCAGTGCGCGGAACGCCCGCAGGAAAACGTCTTGCAGCGCATCTTCCGCGTCGTGGGCGTCACCGAGCATCAGATAGGCAGTACGGAAGACGAGCGCCTTATGCTGATCAAACAGCGCGGCACAGGCTCCGCTTTGCCCGGTCAGGCAGTCATGAATCAGATTGGATGGGTTCGGCAAGTGCCGACCTCCTTGCAGGGATGTTCTATCAAGACTCTATGCTATTTTGGGAGGATTTGTTCCCGATGGGCCGCAACTGCGGGATGCAGAGGATATAAAATAAGAACACAGTCCTGTAGGAATCGTACGAGTGGAGCAGTACAATACAGGATAGAGCTTACACGAGGGTTTTTCCCCATATACACAGACGGTCACATCCGGTATGGTTGTCCTATATACTGGTAAGGTCTGTCACTTCAGAGGTTGGAAATGTCAATTGATACCCTAAATACGATTATTAGCCGCGCTTCCACGGATGTGAACTTCCGATGGGAAATGTTCAACAATTTTGATCAGGCCATCAAGTTGTATGAATTGGATGAGCGCGAGAAATCGATGCTGCGCCGCGTGACGCCGAATATGATGGAGGCCGCTATTGAACGGCTGAATTCGTGGCACCAGCCGCAATCCTCGGCCTCGATGGAACTGCTGCAACTGCTGTTCGGCAAGGACCTCAACAGCCGCGAACGACGCATGGATTCTATGCCACGCCTGGGGGGGAAGCGGTTCCCGGTGGCGATCTTCGCCGGGATCGCCGTGATCGGGCTGATCGCAACAGTAGCCGTGGTCCTGACACTCGGATCGATGCGCCGTGGCCCCGGTGTGAGCAGCCCAGATCAGGGTAGTTCCGGCGCAAGTGAATCTGTCAGCGATCCAGCAATCACTGTGGTAGTTCCGACAGAAGTTCCCAGCAGCCTAGCCTGCACCTGCACCGAAGACTGCTCCGGCGTGGCGTGCATCACGATCTGCGCCGACACGAATGGCGATCGCTGCGTGCCGTAGCGAAGATGTCCCATACACACGAAAAGCAGCCCTACGATTGAGGGCTGCTTTTGATTTCCCGTCCTGGATGCTTTTCCTCTGCGATTACTCCAACATTTTCTTAATGCTGGCGCACTGATCGACCAGGGACTTTTCCATCTGAGCCTTGATCGCGCCTTCAGCGGCGGGGGGATAGCCGCCCGCGAGTTCCATCGTGATCGTCATCATGGTTGAACCACCCTGATCGGCGAACTCGTAGCGAGTCTCAAGCGGGTTCGCGCTGACGACTTTCGTCGCCCACACTTTGTTTGTTTCCAGCGCCGAGACCTGCATCGCAGAGGGGTAATCCTTGCCCATCACTTCGGTCACGTAGTTATAGGTAGAACCGACGGCGACGGGGCCATCGGGCGTGACGGTGGCTGACTTGAGGGTAGGGTTCCATCTGGCGTGGTTGTTGACATCGATCATGAAGTTGTAGACATCACTGGCTGGTTTGTTGATGGTCGTACTGGCGGATACGGTGGTCATGCTGTCTCTCCCTGAACCAATCTGAGCCTACAGAATCAAAGAAACTTCTGAAACGATTAGAGATCACAGCCTGTGGGGGCTATCTCTATCGACATAACG
>JAHEME010000714.1 GCA_024643825.1 Chloroflexota bacterium
GGGAGCCTCCCGCCGCGTGTTGGGTGCATCGCGGGCAGGGCACTTGCCCCAATCTCTTGACCTTTTTCGCACGGTATAAAGGAGCCTCATGGCATGACCAAATTGTTCTTCGCCACCGATGTGCATGGATCAGAGATTTGCTGGAAGAAGTTTATTAGCGGGGGCAAGTTCTATGAAGTCGATGTGTTGATTCTTGGTGGGGATATGACGGGAAAGGCCATTGTCCCGATCATTGCGCAGGGTGGCGGCAAGCACAAGGTTACACTGCTGGAGCAGGAAACTATCCTCGAAGATCAGGCCGCCGTCGATGAGATGGTTCACACCATTCAAAATCGTGGATACTATCCCTACGTCACTACCCCCGATGAAGTCAAGGCGCTGGATGCCGACCCCGACATGATTGATAGACTGTTTCAGCAGGAAGCCTTGAATACCGCCCGCCGCTGGATGGAATATGCGGACGAGAAGCTGGAAGGCACGGGCATTCGGTGCTTCGTATGCCCTGGCAATGATGACATCTTCGAGATCGACGAGGTGATCGCCACCGCCAAGCATGTGAAGCTGGCGGAGGGCCGCGTGATCGAACTTGATGAGCATCACGAGATGGTGAGTTCCGGCTGGGCGAATCCGACTCCGTGGGATACGCACCGCGAAGAGCCGGAGGAAAGCCTCCTCCAACGCCTCGAAGCTGTGATCAGTCAGGCGAAGGATACAACCTCCGCCGTGTTCAACCTCCATCCCCCCCCCTACGGCAGCGGTCTTGATGAAGCCCCCGAACTGACCAGCGATCTGCGTCCAACCCATGCGGGCCGTGCCCTGATCTCGGTGGGCAGCCATTCGGTCCTGAGCGTGATCCAGAAATACAAACCCATGCTGAGTCTGCACGGGCACATTCACGAAGGCAAGGGGACGCGGAAGCTGGAGAAAACGCTGTGTATTAATCCCGGTAGTATGTACGAGCAGGGCATCCTCAGCGGCGCGCTCGTCGAACTCAAGAAGAACAAGGTAGGTAACTATATCCTGACGACGGGCTGAGATGACCCACAAATTGCAGTTGAGGAGGTGACTATCGAGCCTTCAACGTTGCTTTGATACGAGACGCATCATTGTCCAAGGCGCAATCCTGAAGGGTTCCGATTGAACTGAAAGGGGTTCCCCATGAGTGAAGTCTCACTTTTTGTGCGCAAAGCAAGCGGCCTGGTACGAGCCTGGTCGGTCTTTGACGCCTTCATCTACGCCACGTTTTCGATCAACCTCATTACGCTGGGTCTATTCATCTTCTCCTATGCCTACTACTTCGAAGGCAATCTGGCGACCGCCGTCGTCATCGGCGGCGCGCTGACCATATTCGAGGTCATTGTCTATGCCAGCCTGATCTCCATCATGCCGCGCGCTGGCGGCGACTATGTGTGGCAGAGCCGTATTCTGGGACGCGGTATCGGCTTCATCCTCACCGTGACCGGATGGTGGTTCATCCTCTGGCTGTGGGTTCCGCTCTACGGTCAGATGCTGGTCTACGAAGTGTTCACACCTATGCTGGCTCTCTTAGGCGCACGCGATGCGGCCCTGTGGTTCACCGGTACGTCGAACGGTCTTCTCACAGGTTCGTTAGTGCTGTGCGTGCTGGTGTTCATCTATATCGCCATCGGTATGAAATGGTATGCGCGTGTTCAGAAGTTCTGCTTCTGGGGCGGTGTGATCGGTCTGGCGCTGGTCTTTATCCTGCTCCTGCTGGGGAACAAGGATACCTTCGCTGCCAACCTCCAGGAGTTTGGTCCCGCGCTGTTTGGAGCCAACCCCGATATCAATCTGTACCAGGAGACGCTGGTTAAGGGCGAAGAAGCCTATACTGTAGCCGCCCCGCTTGGCGATCTGCGCATCGTCGCCAGCTTCGCGCTGATTCCGCTGGTCGTCTTCTTCAATCTATGGCCCAACTGGGGATCAACGCTCTACGGTGAAGTGCGCGGCGCATCTGACTACAAGCGCAACTTCTGGGGCATGGCAGCGGCTGTGATCGTCACCGCTGCGCTGGCGCTGGTCTTCTTCCTGCTGATCGCCAAGAGCATCGGCTGGGATTTCTACAACAACGCCAACGGCGCTTTCTGGAACTATACGTGGGGCTATGTCGAAGAAGCTCCGCCGCTTCCCTTCTGGCCGTATCCGGGGCTGTTGGCGGCCTTCATGGTCAAGAGCCGGGTGATTCAACTCATCGTGGTCGGCCTGATGAGCCTGTGGTGGTTCGGCTGGTCGGGCACGGTATTTCTCAGCTCCACCCGCGTGATCTTCGCAGCAGCCTTTGACCGCATGCTGCCGGAGTGGGTGTCCAAAGTCGAGACCCGCACCCAGACGCCGATCAACGCGCTGCTGCTGATGGTGATCCCCTCGATCATCGTCGCCAT
>JAHEME010000091.1 GCA_024643825.1 Chloroflexota bacterium
AAACTGAGGTGCGCGGTCGCCAAAGGCGTTGTTGGTCAGGCGGGTGCTCCCTGTACCATCAGCGTTGATGACGTAAATCTCGGCGTCATCCTCTGTACCTGATTCGTAGGCAATCTTCGAACCATCCGGCGACCAATCCGGGTGACGTTCATCCGCCGGGTCGCTGGTAACTTGCCGCACGTCACTGCCATCCGCTGCCATCGTATAGATGTCTCGATTCGCACCCGGCGACGAATCGAACGCGATCCTCTTTCCATCCGGCGACCAGTCCGGTTCTCCATCATAGATGGTGTTGTTGGTGATCTGGCGGCGGTTATTGCCACTCGAATCCACAATTACGACCTCGGATGATGTTCCGACCCCGGAAGCAAAGACGATCAACCCTGACCCTGAACTCACCTGTGTGGCGGTAACCGTGCTGGTCGGGGATGCGGTCGAAGTAATCGTAGGCGTGAACGTCCCCGTTGGGGTCAATGTGAACGTAGCTGTTGGCGGCGGGTTTGTGGGTGGCACAGTCGTATTGGTAACCACAACCGCCGACGGCGGTGGGATGTTCGTTGGAGGGAGAGTCGCCATCGCGGTTGGGATGTCGGTTGGCTCAATGATTCCGCCCGGCGTGATCGGCGTATCCGTCGGCGGGGGTGTCACTGGGCTGGGCGTTTCACTCGCCCTGATTGCCGTAAGCGTTTCTGGAGGCGGCAGGGTGGGGAAGCGCAGCCCATTCTGCGAAGACGATGCCATTGCGGAGAGCGCCACGCCAGCCGCGCCCAGCATCAGAGCCACAATCACAATCCCGCCGACGACCGAGAGCAGCGTGCTGCTGCGCCGCATCCCGACCGGGCCGCCGACCTCCTCCCATGCCTCTGAGAGATCATAACTGGCATCTTCCGGCGCATACGTCTCCGGGGCCACCACCGGGACGGTGGGTTCGGTATCGCCGGAATCGTACGCTTCCGGGGGAGTTGGATAGCTAATCGAGGTCGCTGGCTGGGCTGCCGCGACCGTGCCCCCTACGCCTACGGCCCGCCGAAACGCGGCGGCTAATTCCTGAGCGGAGCCAAAGTGGGCGGCAGGATTCTTTGCCATCGCCCGCCCGATCACCACATCGACTGCCGCAGGGAGGTTCGAGTTGCGCTGATAGGCAGACGGGATTGGGTCCTTCACGTGCATGTACATCACTGTGAGGGGTGTGTCGGCCTCAAAGGGAGGCGTCCCCGTGAGAACCTCAAACAGAATTGCGCCCAGCGCATAGATGTCACTGGCTGGGCCAAGCAGCTTCCCCTGACATTGCTCCGGCGACATATAGCTGGGAGTCCCTACGACGCCGCTGCCCGTCACCTGCGAGGTTGAGCCAAGCATCTTGGCAATGCCAAAATCGGTGAGATAGGCATTGCCGTTGGCATCCAGCAAAATATTGGATGGCTTCAGGTCGCGGTGAATCACACCATGAGTGTGCGCATAATCCAACGCTTCGGCGACTTCCTCAATCACCCGCACGGCGGTCGCCATATCCAGCCCCTCATGGAACAGCTTTTTGCGGAGCGTCCCGCCTTCCATCAGGCGCATGACTATATAAGGAATGCCGTCTTGCTCCCCGTAATCATAGACGGGCAGGATCGACCGATGCTCCAGCCGGGCGATCACACGCGCTTCTCGCTGAAAACGCTTCAGGAAGGTAGGGTCTTCGGAGAGCTGGCGCGGCAGAATCTTGATAGCGACATCCCGCCCAAACGAGGGCTGCGTGCCCCGGTAGACGGTTGACATCCCCCCCTGCCCGACGATCTCAACGATCTGAAATTGACCGATCCACTCACCGATCATACGATCTCTTGCTCGGTTCCTCGTCCGATCATCCCATAACTTCCCACAATACCGTCACTCTAACATAGGCGAACATTCGGCGCTATTGAACCATAAAGGCCACAGCAAGGCTGGCCGCCGCCGCCAGCAAGAAGAGAGGCAGCACCTGACGCCGTACCGCGCCTGTTCCCAGCCATGTGGCAATGATTCCCTTAAAAAGCGTGTTTGCGGATGCCCCCAGCGTGACGCTGCGCATCGCTACCAGAGGCGAGACGGAGGTGTTCGCCAGTTTTGCCATCGAGAGAGCTACCGCGTCCAGCCCCGCGATGCCCCCAATCGTGCTGGAAAGATACGTACCCGTTTCTCCCAGATAGACCTGGGCGGCCTTGGATGCCAGCAAAACGATGGCAAAGATCAGGCCAAATTGCAGCGCTGGTCGCAGCGCAAAGGGGCTGCGGGTTTCTTTCGTGGAAGGTTCGACCTCTTGGTTCTGATCGCGGCGGGTTTGAAACCAGAGCAGAAGCGCCCCAAACCCCATGATGCCACCGCCTACCAGCATCGGCGAGATCAGGTCGATACCCAGCGAGGGATTCAAAATCGCGGTCAGGACTAATACGCGGAAGTACATCCCTGTGGAGGCAATCACAATCGCCAGCGCAAACAACCGCGCCAGATGCTTCTCGTGCTCCTGACTGCTGCGACGGGCAAACTGGAAGGTGACTACCGTGCTGGAAACCATCCCACCCAATACCCCGGTGAGACCAATCCCACGCTTGGCCCCATATGCCTGCGAAAGCACATAGCTGGCGAGATTGATGCCGGAAACCAGCACCACCATCACCCAGATTTCGCGCGGGTTGAGCACATCAAGGGGATCATAAGTCTGGTTCGGCAGCAGCGGCAGGACAATGATCCACACGACGGCAAATTCCAGCGCCGCCAGAATGTCCTCTCGATCCACGCGCGCGGCGAAAGTTTGCAAGTTCGGCTTGAACGTAAGCAGCAAAATCACCACGACGGTCAAAGGAGCTGCTACATAGAGAAGATCCCAGTAGACCATCGCACCAAGCATGAATGCCACCAGGAACACGACTTCAGTCGTGATGCCCGTATGCCCGATTTCAAATCCCCGAATGTAAGAGACCAGCCCAAAACCCGCTACCGCAGCAAAGCCGAAAATCAATAGCCATTGCCCGGCGAACTGCTCAGAGACAAACGCCATCATCGCGCCCAGCAAACTGATCAACGCAAAGGTGCGCATCCCCGCAAAGACGACCGCCTTTTCGCGCTCGCGTTCCAATCCAATGAGGAACCCTAAGACCATAGCCAGGGCAAAACGGAGAAACAGAGTTGTGAGTGAAGGCATCAGGA
Source organism: Chloroflexota bacterium (assembly GCA_024643825.1). Taxonomy (GTDB): domain Bacteria; phylum Chloroflexota; class Anaerolineae; order Aggregatilineales; family UBA3940; genus JAHEME01. The sequence goes on from JAHEME010000091.1 coordinate 3,172, forward strand.
TTCCCACCGAGTTGAAAGAATGGATGAGGATATACCATACCGCACCAAAATATGCTAGACGCTGCCTTGACGCGTTCTCTACGGTTGATTACACTCCCCAGCCGAAGCAGCCTTGCGGAATGGTTTGCACATCCCCAGCAGCAGGCAGGGAGGAAGTCGATTGGCCGAATCATCTGGTTCTCGTATCCGAGTGCTTATGATCTCCAAGGCGCTGGTGATCGGCGCCTATCAGCGCAAACTGGAAGAGATCGCCTCGTACCCTGAGATCGACCTCACCGTCATCGTCCCCCAGGCGTGGAAAGATGTTCGCGGCATGCTGCCCCTGGAACCTCTCTATACACAGGGGTACACGCTGCTGGCTGACCCGATTCGCTTCAACGGGAATTTTCACCTGCACACCTATCCCCGACTCGCACAACGTATGCGAGAAGTCAAGCCCCATATCGTCCACATGGACGAAGAACCGTATAACCTGGCGACATCTCATGCTTTTTCCGTGTCACAAAAGTACGGCGCGCAGCCGCTTTTCTTCACCTGGCAAAATATCGCCCGCAACTATCCACCCCCGTTTTCCTGGATGGAAAAACGTGTGCTGCGACAGGCGCGCTACGCAATAGCAGGAACGGAAGAATCAGCACAGGTCTGGCGTGATAAGGGCTATTACGGCCCGCTGGCGGTCATCCCGCAGTTTGGCGTTGACCCAGAATTGTTCAAGTCAGATGGAGAACCTCTCTCTCATTCCGAATTTCATATTGGGTACGCAGGCAGGCTGGTCGAGGAGAAGGGGCTTGACCTCCTGATCCGTGCGGTGGCCCGCGTGCCGGGGAAAATTCGCCTCAGCCTGGCCGGGGATGGCCCGTCTCGTGACGATCTGATTCGGCTGGCAGGCGTACACAATATTGGCGGCAGCGTAGCCGTGGTCGGGCCTTTCTCTTCGACGCAGATGCCTGCGTTCTATCACAGTCTGGATGTTCTGGTGCTGCCCTCACTCACACGTCCGAATTGGAAGGAACAGTTTGGTCGGGTACTTATCGAAGCGATGGCCTGTCGTGTTCCCGTAATCGGGTCTGACTCCGGCGCGATTCCAGGCGTGATCGACAGCGCGGGAATCATCGTACCCGAAGGGGATGTAGACGCGCTGGCGGCTGCGCTTACCTCACTGGTAGAACATCCCCGACTGCGAGAGCAGTTCGCGAAAGCTGGGCGATCCAGAGTGCTGGCGCACTTTACGCAGGCCATCATCGCTGCTAAGACCGTCCAAGTCTATCGAGAGATGCTGGCAGCAGATTCGCGTGATGAGAACACCTATTAGAACAGGATTAGAAATCCCAAAAACGGTAGCAAGCGAAGCCCGGCGCAAGATACTCTCCCCTGGAATTACAAATTCGCCTCAATCAGAAGTTGGGTACATTTTGCTACCGAAAACCGTTTACAATTAGGGCATAGGCACAACTACTGGTTTGTGAAGAAGATTGGGAAGAGCAAGGGATCGACATGAATCGTTTTGATCGTTTTACTGAACGCGCCCAGGATGCCACGCAGCGCGCGCTGGAAATCCTACAGCGATATGGGCACACACAGATCGATACAGAACACGTCTTGCTGGCGCTGCTGGAACAGCCGGAAGGCGTGATTTCGCAAATTCTGGAAGCCTTGAACGTTGATGCGGAATCGCTGAAGCAGCGTCTGGATGAAGACTTGCGCACCTCGCCGCGAGCCGCCGCTATTTATGGGGGTGGTGCAGGGCAGGTGTTTATCACACCCCGCGTGAACCGCGTGATTGAAGGCGCGCAGGAAGAAGCCTCCCGGCTGAATGATGAATACATCTCTACCGAGCATATTTTCCTGGCGATCCTGAGCAATCGCAGCACACCGTCGGCGCGCTTCTTGAAGGAAGCGGGCGTGACGCGTGAACGTGTTCTGGAAGTGATCGGGGAGATTCGGGGCGGGCAGCGTGTCACCGATCCGCAGGCAGAGACGCGGTATCGTACGCTGGAAAAGTACAGCCGCGATCTGACTCGTTCGGCTGCCGAAGGAAAACTCGACCCGGTGATCGGGCGGGATGACGAGATTCTGCGCGTCATCCAAATTCTAAGCCGCCGCACCAAGAACAACCCGGTGCTGATCGGGGAAGCTGGTGTAGGGAAGACGGCAATTGTCGAAGGACTGGCGCAAAAGATCGTCACCAACGATGTGCCGGAACCGTTGATGGGCAAGCGCATCATCGCGCTCGATCTGGCGGCTATGATTGCAGGGTCGCGGTTTCGCGGCGAGTTTGAAGAACGCCTCAAAGCGGCTATCGAAGAAGTACAGCGCTCGGAAGGGGAGATCATCCTCTTCATTGATGAGATTCACCAGGTGGTGGGAGCTGGCGCTGCACAGGGCGCGGTGGATGCCAGCAACATGATGAAGCCAGCCCTGGCTCGCGGCGAACTGCAAACGGTCGGCGCGACCACGCTTGATGAATACCGCCAGCACATCGAAAAGGACTCGGCGTTGGAACGCCGCTTTGCCCCGGTATTCGTGGAGGAGCCAAGCGTAGAAGACACTATTGAGATGCTGCGCGGCTTGAAGGGCCGGTACGAAGCGCACCACAACGTAACTTACTCGGATGAGGCTATTGTAGCAGCCGCACGGCTGAGTCATCGCTACGTCACCGACCGTCATCTGCCGGATAAAGCTATCGATCTGATCGACGAAGCGGCGGCCAAGCTGCGTGTGGCGCTCTACTCCTTGCCGCCTGAGCTAAAGGAACTGAAGAACGAGATCGATCGACTGATGGCGGAAGAAGAGCAGGCTGGGCTGGTTCGGAACTATGAACTTGCCGCGCAATACAAGACACAGCACCTTCAGCTACAGGGGATGTACGATACGCAATATGCACAGTGGCGGCAGGAGAATACCCTGGACGAGGTCGTAGACGAGCACGACATTGCGGAAGTCATCGCCAAGTGGACGGGCATCCCGATGCAGCAGATGATGGAGACGGAAGCAGAGAAGCTGCTTCGCATGGAAGATGCCCTGCATGAACGAATCATCGGGCAAGATTCGGCGATTGTCGCCGTATCGGATGCGATTCGGCGGGCACGATCTGGTCTGAAAGACCCCAAGCGCCCGATTGGATCGTTCATCTTCCTGGGGTCTTCGGGTGTGGGCAAGACTGAGCTAGCCAAAGCGTTAGCCGGATACATGTTCGATGACGAAGATGCTTTGCTGCGGGTGGATATGAGCGAATATCGCGAGCAGCATACCACTGCCAAGCTGTTCGGCGCGCCTCCGGGGTACGTCGGTTACGAGGAAGGTGGTCAGCTTACCGAAGCTGTACGCCGCCGCCCGTACCGCGTGATCCTGTTCGATGAGATTGAAAAGGCACACCCAGAAGTATGGAATTCACTGCTGCAAATTCTGGATGATGGCCGGCTTACGGATGGTCAGGGGCGGGTGGTGGACTTCCGCAACACGGTGATCATCATGACGAGCAACCTGGGCACAGAATTTGCCCGTAAGGGCGGCACTCTGGGGTTTGTTTCCAGCAGCGATCCCGAATCGGTCGCCGATCACGATAAGATCGAGAAAGCCCTCAAGGAAACCTTCCGCCCTGAATTCCTCAATCGGATCGACGAGATCATCATCTTCTCGCCGCTGACGGTGGAAGAGGTGGAGCAGATCGTCGATCTTCAGATGGCGGAGATTGAGGATCGTCTGGGCGAGCAAGGTCTCACTGTGGAACTGACCGAGGCTGCGCGTGCATGGCTGGCCCGACAGGGCTTTGATCCTGCATTTGGCGCGCGCCCGTTAAAGCGTGCTCTTCAGAAGTACGTAGAAAGTCCACTCTCGGTTCAACTACTGCGTGGCGACTTCCCGGAAGGGTCTCACGTCGTGGTAGATGCTACGACAGAAGATGGGATTGTCTTCCATTCCGCAGGCATTCGAGCGGACATTGACATCGATCACTCTATTTCTGCTGAGTAATCTTTGACTCTGTAAGACAGAAGGGCGGGGCAGTCTGGCATGGCTGCCCCGCCCTTCTGCATAGGCTGGATGTCTTGTGGCAAACAGGGCCGTGTGCTATGCTCATCAGCATCATCACGAGATAAGACTTTCCATGAGGTGAGTTTATGGTTGCTACCCTGAATCTTACTGAAAAAGACCTGGCAGAGACGGGTCTTCGCGAGGATGGATTGGAGTATACGCAACGCCCCGCCATCTTTGCCGATGTGCCGGATGAGAAGTGGAATTCCTGGCAGTGGCAGATGGCGAACCGCCTGAATTCGGTGGAAGAACTCGCTCAGGTGATTGACCTGACAGACGAAGAACGCGAAGGCGCAGGGGCGGAGGGCATCTTCCGTGTAGACATCACACCCTACTTCGCAAGTCTCTTAGAATGGGGCGATACCTACGGGCCCGTGCGCCATCAGATCATCCCTAAGGGCCGCGAAATGGTCGTCTTCGATTCGATGATGGCCGACTCGCTGAATGAAGATGCACATTCGCCCGTTCCGGGCCTCGTGCATCGCTACCCGGATCGCGTTCTGATGCTGACAACAACCCAGTGTGCAAGCTACTGCCGGTACTGCACTCGATCCCGTGTGGTGGGCGATCCGTCTGCCAACTTCAGCCGTGCAGATCATGATGCGCAGATTGAATACCTGCAAAATCATCCTGAAGTACGCGACGTGCTGCTTTCCGGTGGCGATCCGCTCACAATGGCCCCGCGTCTGCTGGATGACCTGCTGGGACGACTGCGCGCCATCCCCCATATTGAGATCATCCGCATTGGTTCGCGCGTGCCGATCTTCCTGCCGCAGCGCATCACAGACGAACTATGCGACATGCTGCGGAAGTACCATCCGCTGTGGATCAATGTACATGTCAACCACCCGCGCGAGATTACACCTGAGTTCAGCCGCGCACTTCATAAGCTGGCAGATGCCGGGATACCGCTGGGCAATCAATCCGTTCTGCTCAAGGGAGTCAATGATCACCCGGAGGTACAGCTTCAACTGGTGCATAAGCTGGTGAAGAATCGGGTGCGCCCATACTACCTCTACCAGTGCGATCTGGTGCAGGGGGCGGGTCACTTCCGCACCCCGGTATCGGTAGGTCTGGAGATCATCGAGCATCTGCGCGGTCACACATCCGGCTACGCAGTTCCGACATTCGTGGTCGATGCGCCGGGTGGTGGCGGCAAGATTCCGGTGATGCCGGAATACGTAATCAGTCACGGGCCAAACCGCCTTGTGCTGCGGAATTATGAGGGATTCATTACCACCTACACAGAGCCAGAAGAAGTCTACGAACGTGACGAAGCGCGGCTGATGCGCTATTTGGAAGAACCACGGCGCGACGAGGGAACACAGTTGGGTGTCGCGGGGCTTACCTCTGGGCATCACATGACCATTAAGCCAGAAGGGTTCGACGAGACCCATTCACGGGGCCGTGAAGGGGAAGCAGAGAAGCGCGGCAAACGCAACTTCCAGGACGACTATAACTAGAACAGTAGTCTCCAGCATTAGATCACGGCACGGAGTTTCCTCTCAACGGCTTCGTGCCGTTTGTAGTAGCCTGTAGGATTGAGGCAACAAGTTAGCATGA
>JAHEME010000715.1 GCA_024643825.1 Chloroflexota bacterium
CCTCAATTTCATTTTGGTGGTTGGTGGGGGAAAAACGGAAGTTGGTTTCTTGAGGCGTGTTGTTTTGGGGCTTTTGGGTTTGGCTGGGGAAGGTTTGGGGTGTTTGGCGGAATTTTTCTCTGATCGGGGCGGGTGCGGGTAATCGCTGAGGGATTACCGGTCGCTTTGTGAGATCAATTTCAGGAACCTTCCATCGTGATCGAGGACGACTGCTTGGCGCGGGGAATGGGGCATCCGCCGACGATGCGCTGGGTTCGCGTTTGATCACCCTAGGACGAGAAACTTGTTACGCCTGCCTTTTCCTTGAACGCCACTTTGAATCTAGGGAAGACGTCCATTCTCCCCAGCAATAATGGAACATCTTCCACCTGGCTCCAGGCCACTCTCGCCCGAAAATGTGTTGGCCCCAGCCGCATCGAAAGCCGCTTGACTAAAATCGGAACTGAGGATCGGCCCACGCCGAAAATTCGCTGAGGCCTATCTCTCTTGGTGCGGCGCAATCCAATGAGTTTCCCAACTGATTTAGGAATGAGAGTGATGTCAGCGCCCGAGTCAACATACATCCACTGTGTGATCTTATCTTGCAAAGTAATCTTTGCAACTGGACGGTTAACAACGCCGAAGAGTGAAGATTTCTCTCTAACGTAGGGGAAGTCTATCCGCATATGATCAGCACAAGCGTTTCGCCCTTTGAGACTTTTAGAAGTTCGGGATTCGCGTCGGGGTGCTTCCTCTTGGCTTCCAACCAGACCTTTTCCGCGTCCTTTCCGCTTGCGACAATTCTCCTACGAACTATAGCGATGTATCTGCCCTTGTACCTCGAAAAGTCAATCGCGACGAAGAGACGCCGCTTCTTCATGCAGGTCACCTAACAACTAGAACTCTCAAAGCGCTGCTAAAAAACTGTGATGCTTGAGACATTTCGTTTTCGATTTCGAGGATGACCAAAGATAAGTAGAATTTCCTATAACATACGACATGAAAGCCAACTTACCAACATTCTTGGCGACGGACTCAGGAATTGATGTATCACTACCAAATTCTTGTAAGGCCCTCGACTAGATCAAATGCTCTGTCCGTCGATATGACCCTTCCATCCAATTGTATGGCTTCGGCAGCGACGCCGGCATCGAAATATTCCAACTCAGCTGCCTCCTCAAGCCTCGATGCCAGATACAGAGTGGCAGGGCTAATGCCAGCCACCTTTCGATCCAATTCAGGATTGTCCCGCAAGAGGATAGCGTGCTTCTCCATTCTGTCCTCGAATGAGAGGCCTCGACTTTTCATGACGATGTCGAACTCCAAGAGTGCAAACGTTGCCAAGTAGACTTCGGGTTCGGAGATACGCCGGAGATGCCTCTTGGCGCGTTCATGATGGGGGTCGTTGGAATCAGCTGTACCAAAAAGAACTACAGTGTCAAGAAGTGGCAACTAGCTTTTCCTTCGAAATAGGAGACGTGACGCTTCATGTTGTTCCTCCGCAAACTCAAGCCCTGCTAGGCTGCCTGCAAATCTGCGGTCTCGTGGTGCAACTAGGATAACTCCACCCTTGAAGGGTATAATAACCAGTTTGTCACCCTTCCTGAATCCGGCAACCGTCCTGGTCTTCCTATCAAGAACTATCCTATACTTGTCATCTAACGCAACTTCGCCCAAGAACGATCATTCCGTTCAATGCGATTTCCCACGTATTAAGCATTCATCCCACTCAAACACATACACAATCCGAATATGGGAGACCCAATACCAAGTGAGCTGGAAATTCAGACTGATTGATGTCCTCGGTGTCGAGTTTAGAAAACGGACTGCAAGTGTGTAGCTGAATCGTCTGCCTCATGGTCCCGTCGCGATTGTTCAGCCGAGCTGGGCACATAATCGCCCTGCTATGGTGCTCTTAATGGTTTGCAGCTCTTTCCGAAAGTACGCCCTAGTATTAAGAGGAGAACCCCTAGCCGTTTTGGTATATCATCTCTCCAAGCGAAGCAGTTGCTTTTCATGTGATCGTGGGAGGCTTCACGAACCTTTTTCACAAGCAGATCATCCAGCACATCAGCTGGAGCTCGTTCGAAAAGGTGGGCCTGTAAGAAGAGGCTCAGATTCGCTCGTGTGCAGTGCCTCTTGATTTTTCTAGTGATTCGTGAAGGGCCTCGTCTTTCGTGTAGTCGAATGATCCAATTCTTTCCGGTTTGATGGTTATCTTCAGCCAAGACGTCAGATTCATCAGCGCGTTCGAATAGCTTAGAGTTTCTTCTTCCGGCATGTACCTCTTGAACAAGGACGTGGTTTCTGGATCATTTGGATCGGTCCAATCCTCAATGGACTCCGCTGTTCCGTAGACTATGATGCCTTTAGGCTGGCGAGGTTCTGCGTCAGAGTTGTCGATGAGAACTGTG
>JAHEME010000716.1 GCA_024643825.1 Chloroflexota bacterium
CATGAGTGATGGCGAGACCGATCAGGGCGCGTGGGGGGTGGCGGTTCCGGTGCATGGCGCTGGCAGCGACATGATCGCGGCGATTGGCGTAGCTGGCCCTACCTCTCGCTATTCCGAAGAACGAGCACATCACTACGTGGACTCGTGCCGTATAGCCGCTGCGAAGATCACAGCCCTCCTCAGAGGGCACACGGGTTCTTGATTGGATAATAGGCACAGAGAGCAGGCCCTGGGGTTTTCAAACTCTTGCAGGGTTCTGTTGATCTGAGAAGGAGGTGCGTAAAGATGGCTGGACACAACTTCAACACCCTGGGCCGGGAAACACATCGCAAGGACGGCATCGCCAGGGTAACAGGGGCTGAGGTCTATTCATCGGATGTCGCCCTTCCCCGTATGCTCTATGGACGTGTGCTGCGCAGCCCCTATGCTCATGCGAACATCAAGTCTATCGATACCAGCGCCGCCGAAGCGATGGGCGCTGTGTGCCTGACCTTCGAGGATATCCCCAATCACAAATACAACGAACGTTTAGTCAGTGCGCCGAACTTCCTTTACAAGGATCGCTATGTTCTGGCCGATAAGGCGCGCCATGTAGGTGAAGCGGTAGCCGCCGTGGCGGGAGAGACGGAAGAACTGGCAGAGAAAGCAATGCGCGCGCTGAAAGTGGAGTGGGAGCCGCTGCCCGTTGTCAACGACCCGCTCGAAGCGATGCTGCCCGGTGCATCTGCAATCTACGACAGCGTCATTGTTGGCCAGGCGGAAACACCCATCGAGAACAACGTCGCCGCTCATCGCGTGATTGAGGTCGGGGACATCGAGCAGGGCTTTGCCGAAGCGGATGTCATCGTCGAAAACGAGTTTCGAACCCCCCGGATTTACCACGGTCAGTTAGAGACCAAGTCCGTGGTCTGCCGTCCCGAAGCGGATGGTGGCATCACCATCTGGCCGACCACCCAAACCATCCATAACACACGCATTCTCTTAGGAGAGATCTTCGACATTCCGCTCAGCAAGGTCAACGTAAAGCGAGTTCCGATTGGGGGGACCTTTGGCTCCAGTATTCAGACCAATTCGGTAATCCCCATTTGTGTGGCGTTGGCGCGGAAGGCCCGGCGGCCCGTGCGGATCGTCACCACGCGCGAAGAGGATGCGCATGACCACGCACGCTATCCAAGTATCATGCGGCTTAAACTCGGAGCCAAACGGGATGGCACGCTGGTTGCAGGCCATATGCAGGTGATCGTTGACATCGGCGCTCACAACATCCAGGCGTTCCCGTTCATCAGCGCAATGGCGGGCTGGTGGGTCTCTCTCTACCGGCTGCCGCATCTGAAGTATGAGGGGACAGCCGTCTATACCAACAAGGTTCCCACCTGCGCGATGCAGGGCTTCGCCAACCCACAGGCCAATTTCGCTACCGAGTCGACGATGGACATGCTCGCCGAAGAGATGGTCATGGACCCTGTAGAGTTGCGGCGCAAGAATTACGTCGGCCTGGGCGACACTTTCTGGGGGCAGGGACCGACGGTCAAGTCGATCATCCAGAGCTGCGGCGTGGAAGAGTCGTTTGACCGTGGGATGCCGCTCATCGGCTGGCAGGATCGGAAGGCTCCCCCCGATACCGGCACGCTCACCGGATCGTGGCATCGCGGGATCGGCATGGCGCGCGGTTTTCACACGTCCAGCGCGGGTGCGCCGCGCGCAGGCGAGGTGATCGATTACTCCGGCGCGATGGTCAAGCTCAACGAGGATGGTTCCGTCGATGTCATCACAGCGCTGATGGATCATGGCGGAGGTTCCCTGGAGGCGTTAGCCAAGATCGCGGCGGAGACGCTGGGGGTGCCCCTCAGCAAAGTCGAGATCTCCCCGGCGGATACCCGAACCACTACCTACGATGTGAACACTCATGCCACCCGCGGCGTCTACGCCGGGGGCGGAGCGGTGCAAAAGGCCGCTGAAGAAGTGCGTCAGCAGATACTGGAATACGCCGCCAACCTGCTTGGGAAGGGGGTACAGGTCTCGGCCCTGGACGTTCGCCCGGACGAGGAACTGGGCCAGGGCGTGATCTACTGCGATTCGATCCCGGACATGCGGATGACGGTCGGGGAGGTTGCTGCAGAAGCCAGGGCACGGAGCGAAAAGACGTTTGCGTCTGTCTCCAGCTTACGGCAATCACATGGCCCGCCCGCCTTTGTCACCCACTTCATCGAAGTGGAAGTCAACATTGAAACAGGCCAGGTGAGAACCCGCAAGGTCATCATTGGCGCCGATGCCGGGACTGTGGTCAATCCGGGGCTGGCGGCGGGGCAGTTGGAGGGTGCGCTATCCCGTGGAATGGGTTATGCGTTGTTTGAGGATGCTCCGATCAATCCCCTCAATGCCCAGCCTGCC
>JAHEME010000717.1 GCA_024643825.1 Chloroflexota bacterium
GTGATAGAAACGAAGTACTACCCGCTTCTAGCTTTTGAAGGTCATCTTTGCTGATTATCACGCAAGTGCTCTTATCTTCATGAAACGCTTTCCTAATCAGACCGTATGATGCTGTTTCGTCATCTCTGTTACCTGTTATTCCCATAGTTGCAAACATCACACCAAACTTTGCGTGTGATAGCCTCATTCGATAGAGGAAATAGCCAACGTCTTGAACAGTTACTCTTTCGCTACGGTTCTTACACTCAACTATGAAATGACGACCAAACAACTCCGAGGTCAGGCTTGCAGAAGAATTGAGATTGCGAACAACCAAGTCAGTTTCATACGATAGAAACCTATCTTTTACATTTGGTCGAGGCAAAAATCCGGGAATCAGCATGAATAAGTACGACGCCAAGTATTCAAGTGCTCTACCTCTGCTATTAGGATCGGCATTATTGAGTGCCTGATTTAGGATAGAAAAATAGACCGGAGTCACTGGAAACTCATAGATTGAGGACGGAAGAGCCAATAATGGAGCATACTCTGGTCTATCTCTCACGAATTGTACAATTGTGTCTTCAGCAAAGGCTGTTTGTTGTGACCAATCCCCTCCATCACCGCCTTGAGTTGCAGCGAGATTATTTCGCGCGATTTGATTAAACTCTTGGAAGGGAGTCTCAGGCATTCCGAACTTATGCAAGAGAAAATGCTTCCCTAATCCCCCACCCTTACCGTGTTCACCTAGCATATCGTCTGCCTGAGTCAACAGAGCCCATCTCATGGCTGCGCCATCATCACCTATAACCAAATATACTTGCGCAATACAAGAGGCGATTCCAGCGCGATAGATTCGATATTTTTCATCAGCTTGGATTTGAGCAAATTCATTCCAAGCCTCAATCAATAAACTTGCTGCTGTTGCAGCATACCTTTGCTCAAGAAAGAAAGATGATACGAGCGCATAAGCATTAGAAACATCTTGGGCCTTTGCCAAAACTCGTGGATCCCATTCTTCACCCGGTTGTTGTGCATCCTGAAATAGCTTCTTACAATTCTCAAGGAGTTCGCTAGGATCGTCATTGTAATGATCAAACATCGCAAGCATTTGCTTAAGTGTGTCATGAAGTGACATAGTTGACTCATTCCATTTCCTGTGAATCGAAGAACGTGCATTCTACTGAATGCATCCCCACTGTATAACATTTATCGCAATGGAGAAAGCGCAATCACCGCCCGGCGGGGAGCAGCCAGACCTCCAGCCGGGTGAAGGGGTTTTCGGTGCCGATGAACATCCCCGCGTCGGTGGCTTCCATCGTGCGGATGCCGTGATTATCGGGGCTGCCGAAGCCATCGAGGGTCAGTGGCTGCCAGTGGATGCCGTCGGCGGTGCGGTAAAGATCGGCCCCCATCGGCGATCCCCAATCGGTGGGGTTGGCGATCAGTTCAACGAGCAAGGGACGGAAGGGGATGGCGACGTGCTCGACGTCTTCTCCCAGCCAGGCGATGGTGCGCGACATATCCCATGTGCCCAGGTAGAGGTTCTCGCCATCGTCCTGCATGTACCAGCAATACGAGTTCAGATACCAGCCGAACCCCGGCCCGTACCCGGAAAGGGGATCGTCCTCGGTTGGGCCGACGACGAGTTCAACGTGATCGGCGGCATCGACGCGCAGGAGTTCGCAGCCGCGCGGGCCGTGGCGGGTTCGTGGATTGAATCCCAGCGGGATACCCGTCCCGAAGTACAGGTGTCCCTGAAAGTCGTGCATCGAGAGGATGCTCTCGTTGTAGCGATGGCCGCCGCCACCGCCGATCACGAGTGAGGGGGGCGCATCCGGCGATGAGGTACAGCGCAGCTTCCAGAGTTCGTAGCCCGTGTGGGCGTTGTACGTCCCGGCATACAGGCAGCCATCGAAGCTGCCCAGCTTGGTGATCCCGGAGTTCTCGATATTGCCGAAGCCATCGGCGACCACGCGGGTGAACGTCGCGCCATCGGTGGCCCAGATTTGCCCGATGCCGCCGGGTAGAATATCGCCGCGCGGGGTGGTGGACATGTAGAGGAGACCGTCATCGTGAACCTGCATCCCGCGCACCGATCCGATGTGGGCGCTATCCAGCGGAAAGGTGAAGATGAGTTTCCACGATCCGGGGTCGCCCGTGGCGCTGCGCCACACCGTTGGCCTGTGATCGGCCATCGTCCCAGCATAGAGGTAGGTCACGCCATCGGCGGCGGCTTTGTAGACTGCCATCGAACGGAAGCCCTCGTTGAGATAGGGGGACTGCTCGTAGTCGGCGTAATCGAAGACAACTTCCCAGGTTTCGGGGCCGAGGTCGGGGCGGTAGCGGCGAATCTGCGGCGGCTCCACCGGGGGAATGGTATTGCGGCCCTTGAGCACGGATAGACCCAGC
>JAHEME010000718.1 GCA_024643825.1 Chloroflexota bacterium
AGACGTGAGGCTCGAACCCGTAGAAGGGCGCACGCTGCGGCGCGGCGAAGTCGAAGTGATGCTGCGCTCGACGGGTTGCGACATCGTGCCCGGATCGGTGAAGCTGTTCGTGGACGAAGACCTCGATGCACCCGCCGCGATCTTCACCTGCCGGGCGAAGGTGGCGGGGAATATCTCGCTGGTGTTCAACGTGCTGCAAGACGGGGTGCAGATTCACTCGGTGGTGCATCCGATTCAGGCGGTGGAACGCGAGGCTGGCGGCGCACTGGTGTTGGCTTCGGCGGTGGTTCCGGTGGCGGGTGCGGGCGCGATCCAGATTCCGAAGATGGCCGAGTCGCCGCCATCAAGGGGCGGTGGACCACAGGCGATGCCGCCTGCTGATGCGCCGCTGGGCATGGGGGCATCGGCGGATTATGCGTTGGAAGAAGCAGCGGCGGCTCCGCCTCCGCCAAGCCCGGATGAGACGGTTGAGCATGTTCACATCGATGACGAAACCAGGCCGCATGTCGTTATGCCTCCGATTCAGAAAGCGGAAGCTCCACCTTCCGGTGGGACGCGGGGCGTGGTCTTCCCGCCGCCCACGGCTGCCCCACCTCAGCCTAGCCCTGCCAGCGAATCCAATGCGACGATGGTCGAAGCGCCGCAGACCAGCCGCGAAATGGAAGAGCGTCAGATGCAAGCGCAGCAGCAGAGGAGGCAGATGGAGCAGCAGCGTCGAGTAGTGGCTCCTGCGAGCGCACCGGCACAAGCTGCGCACAAACGGGGATTCCCGGCGCGGACGTTGGCCGGGGCGGTGACAATCGGGGCCGTGGTGCTATCTGCCGGGGCACTGGTACTGGGTACGCTGGGGCCAATCGGCCTCAGCGGAGCAGGAGGCAAAGCTACCGCAGTCGCCATGGAGCTCACCGACACGCCTACTTCTGCACCAATCGATGTGACAGAAGGACCACCAGCGACAGAAGAAATGGGAACAGAAGAACCGACTGTGTCACCTGCCGGGGGCTACCGAGAAGAAATCGACCCGCGCGGGCATACGATTGTCGAAATTTCGCCGGGAACGTTCCTCATGGGAACCGATGATCCCGAAAGAGGGAACCTGATCCCGATGCGTGAGATCACGATCTCCGAACCGTATTGGATCGATAAGTATGAGGTCAACAACGCGCAGTATGCAGCCTGCGTCGAGGCGGGGGTGTGCGAGCATCAGGCCAACCCGGATGATGAGGCGATCTTCCTGTTCTCGCCGGATTTCCCGGAACTCCCGGTGACGTGGGTGACGTGGGAGATGGCAGCGGTCTACTGCGGGGAGTGGCGGGGCGGTTGGCTGCCCACCGAAGCGCAGTGGGAATACGCGGCGCGCGGGGATGATGCGCGCACTTATCCCTGGGGCGAGGACTATCCCTCCTGCGAGTTCACCAACTCGGCGGGGTGTCAGGGAGTGCCATCACGGGGTGGAAGTTTCGTTTGGGATGAAAGCTTGTTCGGGATCATGGACATGGCTGGCAACGTCTCCGAGTGGGTCGCGGACTGGTACGACATTGAATACTACTTCTACGGGCCGGACGTTGATCCGCTGGGGCCGGAAGAGCCGCGCGATTCGCGCGTGTTCCGGGGTGGATCGTATCTGGATAAAGACCCCGAACTATTCACAACCTGGTTCCGCTATGATGCCCCGGAGGATGTCGTCGATGCGCGATTGGGGTTCCGGTGTGTGAGTCAGCCGTAGGAGAAGAAGTACATGACAAAAAAGAAACTCATCCAGGAATTGGAAGCCGCGTTCGAGCAGTTCATCGCTGTAGCCCTGGAGGCGGAGAAGCGAGGCATCCGGCGCAGTGACGGTTGGGGCCCGCGAGAGATCGCCGCGCATCTGGCAGGCTGGGAAGTCATGGCAAGCGTACGCGTTCCCGCGATTGTCGCCGGGATGTCGCCGCTGGAAGAATCCAGCCTGGAACGCGAAGAGGTCATGGATGCCGCCATGAATACCACATTTGCCGCCCTGATCGGCGATCAGTCGCTGGATGCGGTGATCGGTATTCTGCGTCACGCTTACCAGCGCGATATTCAAATTCTAAAGGAGTTGGAAGACCGATTCTTTCAACCGGGCGAGTATGTCTACGAACGGACGAAGGGTGTGATCGAACACTGTCAGGAACATGGTGAGGAACTCACCCAATAGCTGAATTGAACTCTGATCTGGTTAAGTGTTTCGCGAAGAGTCTTTCGGTCAAACACTGAATCTGTGAGAGTCGACCTGTGCTACAGCCGCAAAGATGACTGGGCGGCGACTGGCATTCATTAGGAACAGCCGCAAAATTCACGGCTGTTCCTTTACTATACAGACCTATTGACCGTCAGGGGCAGGAAAGATCCGCAGCGGGTTGCAGTGG
>JAHEME010000719.1 GCA_024643825.1 Chloroflexota bacterium
CAACGGAACGGACTACGACACGCCCGCGCGGATTTAACGGGTAGCGTCAGCCTGCAGCGGCGACTACCTCCTTCAGAGTGGTGCGCAGACGATCTGCCGCTGGTTCTGTGCCGAGACCCCAGAAGATCGAGCCGCGCTCCGAATCCCCAGGGCGGAAGCCAGTAACCTCTATCCCTGTATCAGGAATCATGTGGGCGAACTGATATTCTTTCACTTCGAGGTTTCTCAGGGGCATGAATGTCACGGTAACCCCCGCCTTCTCCCCGAAGGTCACACCGATGAACCAGGGTGGGGTGATGACTATCGCTGCATAGTGGACTTTATCCGGGTCGCTGGCAGGCGGGCCCCCGAACAGACCGCCCTTCTTTTTCTCGTTGGTGGTCTCAACACAGAACTTTGCTCCAGACTCGACTTCTTCAAGCTCGTTTTTCTCCACATAGGCCCGGATCGCAGCGAGCATTTCAGGTCGAATTTGGGATATCAAACATTCACGCGTAGATCGATTGTAGTCGGACATTCAGGAAGCCCCTTTAGCATAAACGTATGAGATTGATCTTCCAGGGTTGGGCTGCTAGGCCAGCGAACTGCGCGCCTGCTCGACAATTCCGGCGCAGGTAGCGAACCATACTCCGCTGTGCGAGTCCATGAAGGAGATGAATTCGCGCAGCATTCTCAGGCGGTGGGGCCGCCCGATCACCTGTGGGTGCAGGGTCAATACGAATGCTCCGCCGAGATCATAGATCCCTTCAAATTCACCTTCCCAGATTTCGCGCACTTCGGATGGAGTGGCGATCTTCTTATTCCACGAGTCGGCATCAAACCAGAAGTGGGCGGCATCATCCAATGCCCAGTGAACCGGGAGTTCGATCACGGAACTCTCCGGGTGTTGGTATGGGCGCAGATCGTCCATCATGTTGGACGAGTAAGCGAAATCCAGCTTTTTCAGGAGTCCCAGCGTATGCGGGCTTAACTCCCATGCAGGGGATCGGTAGCCGACGACCTCATCAGTAAACGTTCGTAGTACATCGCGGGCGCGGATCAGGGATTGTTCTTCTTCTGCCGGGGAAAGACTGGCGGGGGAGACGTGTGTGTAGCCATGCACCGCGAGTTCGTGTCCGGCCTCGGCGATAGCCTGCACGGTCTCGTGGTGATCTTCGGCGACCTTGCCGGGGACGAAGAACGTCGCGGGGAGTTCCATCTCCTGAAGCATGTGCAGAATCAGAGGGACGGCGACGCGCGGGCCATATCGCCCCTGTGACAGGGCAACGGGGCGATCTATGTTGGCCGGGTCGTCAGCGATCCATACGCTCTCTGCATCCAGATCGAAGGTGAGGGCGATAGCGCATTGCGTGTTCCGGGGCCACGTTGGTGATTGGTTTATCATGCTGATCTGGTTCTCATATCCAACTTCGTGAAGATGGCTCCGCTTCCTCTGGCAACAGCCTCATGACCGCATCCTACCTGTACATTGTACTCTCATTTCATCGCGTCGAGCTTCTCGCGGTCAGCTTTCTTCATTCCCCTGACCACGAGATCATAGCTGCCTTCGATCCATTCGCGCACCTCGTCGTCCGGGATCGAGCCGTCCATCGCAACCATGATCCAGTGCTGTTTGTTCATATGATAGGCTGGCTGAACCACAGCGTAGGTCTCGCGCAGCATCTCACCGATGAGAGGGTCAACCTTCAGGCTGATGCTGGATAGGTCGGCGTCCACGGGCATCAGGGCGAACATCTTGCCCATCACTTTGAATACGCGGGTTCCGGGCCAAAGGGGAATTCCTCGACGGCGGCTTTCTGGTTCAGGCAATGCGCGCGCAGAGTTTCAGCATCAAGCATGGCAACCTCTCACTCACCAATCCGATCACAATCCATTGTTGGCAATCAGATCGCGATACCACAGGGCGCTGTCTTTGGGGAGCCGCGCCTGAGTCTCGTAATCTACCCACACCAGCCCGAACCGCTGCGAGTACCCCTTCGACCACTCGAAGTTATCGAGCAGCGACCAGACAAAGTAACCTTCAACAGGAACCCCGCTTTCGATAGCTCGCTGGACAGCAGCGATATGTTCGCGCAGATAGGCGATGCGCCGTTCGTCGGCGATGCTACCTGTTTCGTCCGGGCCATCCGAATAGCTGGCTCCATTCTCGGTGACATACAACTTACGCGGCTGATAGTCGAAATACAGACGGTTGAGGAGTTTGTACAGCCCCTCCGGGTAGACTTCCCAATCCATCTCCGTGATCACGTCGCCGCGCAGATTGGTGACAGGGGCGTTCTCCGGCGCGTCATCATCCCGGCTGATCACGCGGGTATAGTAGTTCACACCGAGAAAATCGGTGTCGGTAGCAATGATGTCCATATCGCCCGGCTGCACGTAGTCCAG
>JAHEME010000092.1 GCA_024643825.1 Chloroflexota bacterium
GTGATTTTTTCCCCTATAAGTTTCTGCCTTCCACCCGCATAGCGGGTGGTTTTCTGTTTCGGGCTTTGGCCCTCAACTCACTGAAGTGACTAATCAAAAGGAGCGACCACATGATCGCTCCTCTATACCTTAACTCCGTTAAATAATTGCTATGTCAGATAGTCTTTGAGTTGGCGGCTGCGGCGTGGATGACGCAGCCTGCGCAGCGCCTTCCCCTCGATCTGCCGGATGCGCTCGCGGGTCAGACCAAACTTCTGTCCGACCTCTTCTAGTGTGTAGCTCCGCCCATTTTGCAGACCAAATCGCAGCCTCAGAATACGCGCTTCGCGCGGAGTAAGCGTCGCCAGAACTTCCTCCACCTTTTCCCGCAGCAGGTTGTCATACACACTCTGCGGGGGAGTGGGGTTGCTGTCATCTTCAATGAACGAACCCAGCTCGCTATCCTCTTCTTCCCCGACTGGGTGCTCCAGAGAAAGCGGCTGCCAGCTTACCTTCAACATCCACTGAACCTTACGTGGTTCCAGCCCCAGCACACTCGCGATCTCTTCCGGGGTGGGCTTGCGTCCGTGCATCTGCTCTAGCTGGCGCGCCGTCTTATACAGGCGTCGAATGCGATCCGACATATGAACGGGCACGCGAATCGTACGGCCCTGATCGGCGATAGCTCGTGTGATCGTCTGCCGAATCCACCACGTCGCATACGTACTGAAGCGATAACCCCGGCGATAATCAAACTTCTCGACCGCTTTCATCAAACCCAGATTGCCCTCTTGAATCAGATCAAGGAAGGGCACACCCTGACCCATATACTTCTTGGCAATGCTCACGACTAGCCGTGTATTTGCCTTGATCAGATGCTCACGGGCTAACCGTCCATCCTCAATGGTGCTTTCAAGAGTGGTATGTTCTTTCTCAGAGGCGGTACCGTTCAGGCGTGCCAACTTTTCGAAGGCGAGGTTCCCACTTTCCAGCCGCCGCGCAAGGTCTACTTCTTCCTGAGTTGTCAGGAGGGGCACACGCGCCATCTCTTTGAGGTACAGGCCAACCGTGTCATCCGAAGAGACGCCGGAGAGATCGAATGTTTCGTCTTCGTCCTCGTCAAGCTCCATGTCGGGCATATCCGCAAAATCGAAGCTCGGTTCCTCGTCTTCATCTTCATCATCAGCATCAACGAGTTTGGCTACCAGCACCTTCTTGGCATTGACAGGCACATCTTCTTTGTCATCATAAATTTCAACACCAGCAGCGGTGAGTGCAATGAAAACTTCCTCAGCCTGATCAAACCCCTCGTCGGCTTCGGGGAGAAATTCAAGAATATCATCGGTCGTCAGATACCCCTGCGTTTCTGCCTTTTCCAGCAGATCAGCTAGCAGACGAAGGTCCTTATCATTGTCTTCGTTACCCATTCCGTGCTCCATTGATATCCAGTACCGAGACGAAAACAGCCGCAGATCAGACTGCATGTACCATTGGTCTAACAAGCTACAACACCGACTTTCGCAGTCGGTGTTGATTTAGGATTGATCATCCAGCAAAGCCCGCAGTGACTCCATGCGGGAATCGACAATTTCAAATGCACATTCGCAGGCTTCCTCATTACGATTTTTCCCGCAATCAGGACACAGCCCCAGGCAGTCCGAACGGCACAGCACCTGAATAGGGACGGAGACAATCGCCTCCTCCCAAAGAATGGGAGTGAGGTCGATAGTGCCACCTTCGTCAATCACGTAATAATGATTATCCGGATTGCTGGATTCCGGGTCGGTAGGCAGTAGAAACAGTTCTTCAAATGGGATGTCAAAGGGGATGTCAACAGGGGCCAGGCAGCGAACACACTCAACCGTTCGTTGCGCATGGAGCGTACCCTGAACCACAATTCCCTGAGGGGTACGATTGAGGCGGAGCTTCCCCTGAAGATGGTGGATCGTGATATCGTGGACTCGCAGATCACCCGGTTCGTCAAATGGAAATGTGCGTGTGTAACCTGCTCCTTCCTTGAGAAGGAATCCTACATTCAGGTTGAGCACACGCGGATCGGACCTGGGATGTGTCACAACACCATTGCTTATCACATAACAAGATAGAAAGGTAACAAAACTGAGAGCGCCTCTGTACCCGGAAAGTCTCATTTCGGATGTTGACTGCGTGTGCTTCTGGGAGAGGCCAACTCCATTGGCGCATGAATTATATCATGGTTGTAGTCTTCGGGTCAACAATTTCTTAACATTTCATGACCAGAATATTTTAACATTCGCAGCACCTCCGCCCCGATTGGGCGAAAGGAGTCGTTCATGAGAAAAAAGTTGCAAGACATGGACAACCGGGGCATAATAGCATTCATCTTCTAGGGCCCATAGCTCAGTTTGGGAGAGCGCCACAATGGCATTGTGGAGGTCAAGGGTTCGAGCCCCTTTGGGTCCATAAGTTATGTTGCATAATCGCCCGCCAATGAGGTGGGCGACTTCTTTTCTAGCAGTGTCTGACCAACTGGATGGACAAGATCGGTCGCTATTCCTCAAAGCATGGTAAGAACAATAGAATGCTTACGAACTTTTTTGGAGATCCTCAATCAAGACTTTTATTTCTTTGAGGCCCCGTGTCAATCCACTGATCTCGAATTGAGCGGCAGCCGCTTGAAAGTGCTCCCGCGCCGCCAGCATATTTGCTCGATTGCGACACACTTCACCCCAGGCCATATTTGTCCAGGCTGCTTCCAGACGAGCATCACCCTCTTCGAGAAGTTGCAAGCTGACTGACAAATGCTCTTCGGCCATATCCCACTGAGGTGGTTCGAGTGCAGCGAGTGCCTGACCCCACACACGATAAGCGACCCCTTCGGCAAGGATTCCGCCCATCGATTGGGCAACGGAGATCGCCTGTTCAGCTAGTAAGCAGGCTTCCTGAGAACGCCCGGCCCTGAGCGCAATTTCCGCCTCTACAGCCGCAATATAATCGCTGAAGATAGGATTCCCACCGAGGCTGCCATGGATTACGCGTGCTTGCTGCATAGTTTGCTGCGCATCTGCATGGCGACCAAGCCAACTTTCCATAAGGCTGCGCAATCCATATGCAGGGTATTGGATCAGCAGATCATTATTCTGACTCCCAGATTCTATCATGGCGTTGATATGTTCCAACATCCGGGAATGATCTCGCCCCAACATGTAAATGAGAGTAAACGTTCCATGACTGTGACCGATGCCGGTCAGGGTGGCAAGCTCTTCTGCTCGATCCAATGCCAGTTCTGCCTCAGCTATTCCTTCTGCATAGTATCCCATATTCGCTTTCGCATGTGCGTGCATTGCCGTGGTCAAAATCCATTCGTGCCAGTTGGAAGCCTGTGCGAGCGGCGATATCGCCTGAGCCATCAGAGGTTCCCCTTGTGAGAAGAACCCCTGCAAACCGCGCGCTCGGCCAATGACTGCGGAAGGGATCGCAAGCAGTTCCTGATCGTCGAACTCCTCGGCAACAGGCAAAACCTGCCGGAGATGGTTAATTGCGTTGGCAAATTGCCCTGAATGGACATACGCATGACCTATCCAATAATGAATTCGGGCCATCTCAAGTCGATCCTGATCCTCGGTGGAATTCAATCGAATTGCCAGTTCCTCAGCCTGTGCCAGCCGTTCCAGACTTCGGTTGGGGCCCTCCGCACGTAGGGATACATTTACAATTCCCAGGATCACATGAATCCGGCGACGGAGAACATCGTCTGATTCCGGCAGTCGATCCAGGAGATCAAGCGCAGTAGCATAGTAACGGCGGGCTTCAATTTGAGCGAAGATGCGCGCAGCGGCGTCTCCGGCACTTGCGAGATACGCCGCCGCTTTATCCCAATCTCCGGCTGCGTGGAAGTGCTCGCCAAGGATGCCGAAATACTCAGTGAGACGATCAGCGAAAAGAGTCTCAATGGTCATACCCACTTCGCGATGTAGTATCTTACGATCAGCCAGAAGGAGACTCTGATACGCTGCATCCTGAGTCAAGGCGTGTTTGAAGATATATTCCAGTTCTGGCTCAAGGGCGCTTATGCGAATCAGATGGGCAGTTTCAAGGGATTCTAATTGCGTTGTAAGCGACATCGGCTTCAACTGACTACGCAGGACCACTAGTTGAGACTGGAGGGCTGCTATGGTGATTTCAACGGCATCGTCACCGAGGGTCGTTCGCAATTTCTCCTGGGCTTCAATTGAGGACTCAAGTTGGGAGATTTGCTCATGAAGGGAAGTCATGATCTAAGGTTCTCATATCTCGGAATATGGATCATTCTGCTGTGAGTTTGTTTTGTCTGCTAGACTGATGAAAAGCATTATACAGCGAATGACCTTCCGTTCAACATGTCATGAAAATATCTCCTATCAGGGAGACCTGAATGCCCACCTTCTACAAATACGAAACACCCAGCCTTGTCACTGATCAAGTCCACAAGTCAGGATTAACGCCTGACATACTGGGCACTCCACCCGCCACATGCTATGATCAACCGTACGCAGCTCTTAACCACTGGATATTCCCTCATGGATTCAATTGACCTCCGTAGTGATACCGTCACCTGGCCGACCCCCGACATGCGCGAAGCGATGGCGAACGCCGCCGTCGGCGACGACGTACATGGCGATGACCCGACTGTCAACGCGCTGGAAGCCCTCGCCGCTGAACGAACGGGGAAAGAAGCCGCGTTATTCGTCACCAGCGGCACACAGGGCAACCTGATTGCGATACTCGCCCACTGCAATCGCGGCGATGAAATGATTTGCAGCCGCTATTCCCATACCTTCATAGATGAAGTTGGCGGAGCAGCAGCCCTTGGCGGCGTCAACATGCTGACTCTGCCCCTTCAGCCGGATGGAACCATGAACCTCGATGAAATCCGGGACGCGGTTCGTGATCTGCGCGATGTCCATTACCCCGTCACCCGCATGGTAGAGATCGAGAATACCTGCGGGAAGTTGGGTGGAGTTCCTCTCTTACCAGCCTATCACCAGGCGGTGCGTGCCGTGTGTGAAGAGGCTGGACTCAAGCTCCACCTCGATGGCGCGCGTATCTGGAACGCCGCCACCGCGCTAAACGTAGACATCCGCGAACTGACCGATCCCGTTGATTCGGTCTCTTTCTGCATCAGCAAAGGGCTGTGCGCGCCAGTCGGAGCGTTACTATGTGGTTCCCAGGAGTTCATCGACCGCGCCCGACGCATTCGCAAGATGGTGGGGGGCGGCATGCGGCAAGCAGGTATTCTGGCGGCGGCGGGCATCCTATCGATTGAGGTCATGACCACCCGTCTGGGTGAAGATCATGTCCACGCCCGCCAACTCGCCGAAGGGCTGAACCAGATTCCCGGTCTCACGCTCGATCTGGCACAGGTGCAAACAAACATGGTGTTCTTCGCGCTGGATGACTCCATTCCTCTCTCTGCTGAGGACTTCCGCGCTATTCTGGAGCGTGACTACAACGTCAAGATCGATCCTCGAGGCGGGCGCAAGTTCCGGGCTGTGACCCACTACTGGATCAGCTCGGCCCGCGTAGATGAAGCGGTGAAGGCTATGCGCGAAGTGCTGGAGCGCGTCACGGAGCACACCGCATGATTTTTGGCCGACCGGGCGATCCCGATGATTCCCACGACGAAACGGAATCAGAAGAAGGTCCGCCCCAATATATTTCGCTGCACCATCATGTACCGATGCCGTTCGGAGGTGCTCCTGACCTCGGGCTTCTGCTGCCACCCCCGCCAGTCAATCCCGAACGCGCCTACAGGCCCGTGTCGCCAGGAATGCCACCAATCTTCCTTCCAGCACCCTTTGTCCCGGATTCCCTCCGCCTGCTGCCGCCGCCGGGTGCAAGCAACTTTCCTGATCCATCTCGGCAACCCAATCTCGGACAATCTCGACGCGCACCATCCCCGATATCCGCAGGGCTTGCCGAAGCCGTCATTGCCCCTGTGGAATCAGGTTTGAATACGGAGTCTGCCTCACTAACGGGTCACACCCATGCAGCGGCGGCTCCTCTTCGCACCTGGGCAGATCGCGTAGACCCGCTGATCGCCCTGTTCTTCTATCTGGCCTTGGCGCTTGGCACAGCCTGGGCAGGGTTGAATGTTCCTTCCCGCTACACTCTTCTCTGGACAGTGCTGATTGGCCTTGGCGCGGTGCTGACTTTGATCGACGCGGTGCAGTCGGTCGGCACAATGGCATCTGGCAACATGATCTGGGGGCTGGGGATTGGGCTGGTGCTGGGGTTGCCCCTCTTTATCCTTGCCCGTGAGGGCCTTTCTGCCACAACGGAAGCCCTTTATCCTGATTTCACGCTGCCAGCCCTGTTCCAGTCGCTCGTAATCGTAGGCCCTATCGGGGAGACTCTATTCCTGCGAGGTGCGCTACAGGAGAAACGAGGGGTCGTCAGCAGCATCCTCGGTGCTGGCCTCAACCACCTGATTTTCTTCTTCCCATTACTCATCGCAGGCGTCCCCGCCATATTGGTGGGAGCCGGGCTGTTCTACCTGACTATCCTCGCCGCCGTCTACAGCTATGTCCGCAGCCGGTACGGGATCACGGCGGCATTCGTGTGTCAGGCTACCATCAACCTGATGCTATTTTTCTTACCCGTTATGCTGGTAACTCTGATAGGCTCTCCACGTATCCCCTGATCAACATCACCTCATGCTATAATCGAGCAGCATAAATAATCCTCGGAAAGTGATGGTGATTCCATGACAATACTGGAGCGTAATCCCGGCCTTCCCCTCGATTTGGGGTGGGCAGCCCGAACCAACTTCATCAACCGGAGTGCCGTCGAACGCCGCGCATCGACGCTCACAAAGCGACGTTCGATCAAGAAGGACTGGCAGGCTGCCTGGCTGCTCAAGGCCGTGACCATGATCGACCTGACAACGCTTTCCGGGGATGATACCCCCGGCAATGTTCGTCGTCTGTGCGCCAAGGCCCGCCAACCGATTCGGCAGGAACTTCTCGCTGAACTGGGGATGCCATCCGATCTATCAGTAGCGGCAGTATGCGTCTACCACGCATTGATCCCTACTGCCCTCGATGCCCTGAAGGGAACCACCATCCCGGTGGCGGCGGTATCCACAGGCTTTCCTGCGGGGCAGAGTCCCTTCGAGCAGCGCGTCGAAGAGATCGAATCTTCCGTCGCAGCAGGGGCCAAAGAGATCGACATCGTGATCTCCCGTGCCAGGGTACTGCGCGGGGAGTGGGGAGCCTTATACGATGAAGTCAAAGAGTTTCGCCGCGCCTGTGGGGATGCCCACCTGAAAACCATCCTCGCCACCGGAGAGTTAGGCAATCTGCGCAATGTTCGGATGGCAAGTTTGGTGTGCATGATGGCCGGGGCCGATTTCATCAAGACCTCCACTGGTAAGGAGAAGGTCAACGCAACCCTGTCGTTCGGGCTGGTGATGGCACGCGCTATCCGCGACTATCATGAACGAACAGGGTTTCGCGTGGGCCTGAAGCCCGCCGGAGGAATCCGAACTGCTAAAGATTCGCTCAACTGGCTGATCCTGATCAAGGATGAACTGGGGGATGCGTGGCTAACGCCAGAATTATTCCGCCTCGGAGCCTCCAGTTTGCTGGACGACATCGAACGCCAGCTTTCCCACCATGTGACGGGTCGCTACGCGGCGCGCCACCATATCCCCATGGGTTGAGTTCCGCGAAAGTTGTCAACCGAATCGTTCCGTCGTATAGTGGAGCGGATTTAGTTAAATTCTTTGCTCTGTGGAGATGAATAATGTTTGCAGATGATGAACAGATGGAAAATCCCGGTGACGAGATGGAGGAAGCCGCAGAGACGATGAAGATGGATGATTCTGCGGAAGAGAACCCGAAGAAAGCCAAGAAGGAAAAGCAGCCCGGTGATTGGATCACCGTGGAAACTCCGAAGATTTCCACGGCGCAGGCTGCCGCCGCCAAGCAAGCAGCGCCAGCCGCTGCACCGAAACCCGCTGCACCGGCTCCCTCACCGATGGAAGCAACGATGATGGATGCGCCCTCCACTAGCGCGACGGTAGCCCCGGCCAGCACCAGTGCAGCCAGCCCTGGCGCACCGATGGTCGATTCAGTGTCCGGCGGTTCAAGTGTGCCCCTGGGTGGTATGCTGGCGAACATGGGCGTCAAAGACGAGAAGACCCAGAAGATCATCGTGTACGCGGGCGGCGGCCTGGTTGCGCTGTGCTGTCTGTGTTCCTGCGCTGCGGTCGCGATCCAGGTTGTATTGCCAATGCTCGGCAATTAGTCTAAAGACGCACAACACAATGAGGTCTGCCAAAGCAGACCTCATTGTGTTTCCGTGTTAGGAGCCTCGTTCTACGGGCAGTAGAAGAACTGACTCGCAAGCGGCAGACTGCAATACGAGTTGGTGCGGTCAATCATGATCGCAGCGCCTACCAGCATACAGCAGAACAACAGCGTCAGCACACCACAGCCAATCACAATCCAGCGGCTGCGGTCGGGAGGATAATCCTCCTCTTCATCTACATACGCGGGCGCAGCCGGGGCATAGGCCATCGGCGGGCGGCTGGGTGGAGCTTGCTGCTGTCCTCCACTGCCAACCATGGTTGCAGACTGCCCCCCCCCGCCACCAATGACCTCGTAGGCTAGGGTCACGGTCTCACCCAGACCAATCAAGTCCCCATTAGAAAGCTGATAAGGGCCTGTCAAACGCTGGCGATTGACGAACGTACCATTG
>JAHEME010000720.1 GCA_024643825.1 Chloroflexota bacterium
CCTCAATATGGTGCATATGAGCCGCATCAGCACGCTGATTGAGGCGGGGATCTTCGCCATTACCGGGGTGCAGTGGTGGGCGGGGAGGCTGTTTGCGCTGCTGGGAATCGCGGTAGCAACGGGGTTGATGTACCTGCTGGGGAAGCTGCTGTACGGTCAGGATGTCGGACTCGGTGCGGCGGCGCTGTTTGCCTTCTCGACTCGCACGTTTCAGGTGAGCCACGTTCCGCGCCCGGATAGCTGGGCGACGGCCTTTCTGCTGCTGGCCCTGCTGGGCTTCTTTCACCTGCTGCGTCGGGAGCGGCGGTTCTGGTTCGCCGTGATGGTGGGCGTTCTGGGCTGGCTGGCATTCGAGATGCACGCTTACATGATCGGCTTCATGGGCGGGATGGGGCTGGGCGTGCTGTGGAAGTTCTGGAAGACGCGCGACTGGCCGACCCTGTTCGGGTATGGAACCGGGCTGGTGATCGGCGGCGCGCTGTGGGGGGGCGTCCATTTCAGCAGCTACCCGGCGCAAAGCTGGTATCAACTGACGGTGGGCTATGCACAGTTAGGCAATCTGCCGCTTTCCTCCGGGCCGCTGGTGAACCTCGGTACATGGCTGGCATGGATGAAGTCCGCCTTCGTGGATACCTTCGGGCCGCTGGGCCTGATCGAACTGATCCTCGGACTAATCGGAATCGGGGCGGCGGTTCGCAGCCGCGAAGAGCATGGACGGATGCTGGTACTGATCCTCGCGGTCTCGATGATCCTGTTCGCTGTCGCCATGACGCAGCGATTTGTGCAGTATGCCGTCTACTGGCTGCCCCTGCTGCTGATCCTCGGCGTGACGGCGATGCGGGAAATCGTGAACGTGGATTGGATTCGGGAGAAACTGCCGAGCAAGTTCAGCGGGGCATTTCTGTTTTCGCTAGGGATCGTCGCGCTAGTGGCGGCGCAGATGGCGGGGGATGTATGGTTGACCCTGAAGTTCGGCGAGGGGAGCTTCACGGCGATGGGAGACGAGATCGCTGGGGCGGTTCCGCCGAACACGCGCGTGCTGGCGGATGCGACGTGGTGGTGGGCGCTGCGCGATGATCGCACCTTCTCCGAAAGCGGCGTGCTGCACGCCATTCGCGCCGACCTGCGGCTGGCTGGCGCGGACGCTTCCCCGGAGGCCGCCGCCGCCGAACTCATGCGCCGCATTCAGCCCGATTACATCGTCGCCGACCCGACCGAAAGCTGCGGCACATCGGCGGATGACGAGTGGGACGCGCTGCTGGCGTTGGCCCGGAGTGACTGCGAGCAGGTGGACGTGATCGACGGCCCGTGGGTGGGAATGCCGGATCGGGCCGTATACGCGCTGGGGCAGGAGATCACGGTATATCGGTGTGATGGGGAGTAGCGGGGAACATATGTCGAACTTCCCCCTCACCCCCGGCCCCTCTCCCGGTGGGAGAAGGGAGAAAGGCGCTCTGAAATCGTTACGGCGCGCGGAGAGATTCGAGTGCCCGTACCGCTGGCAGCGGCGCACCGTCGGAGTCGAGGATAGCGTACCAGCGCAGATGGCTGCACGGCGCTTCGTAGGTGGCATCGTACAGATTCCAGTTGAGGTTCCATACGAACATCGGGCCAACCCAGGGCCAGTGACGGGCGGCGTAATCGATGGCGCGGGCGGTGTAGTCGGCCTGCACGTCTCGCGGGAAGATCATGTAGCTGAAGCCCGCGAAGGCCGGGTCAGCGGTGCAGTCGAGGCCTGCCTCCGCCGGATCGCGCAGCCAGCCAAACTCGGTGATCCAGATCGGCGTATCGGCATGACCGTTATTGGCGAGCACCTCGTGCATGCGCTCTGCGCGGCGGAAGACCATCTCATGCTGGGCGGGGTCGGCCTCCGGGGGCTGATCGAACCCGTACGGATGATAGGCCCACGCATCGAAGCAACTCCCCGCCCCGGCAGCGAACATCGCCTGCGCGAATTCGAGATCATTGACCGCGCTGCCATCGGGGAGCGTGGGGGCCGGAGCCAGCCCACCAGCCACGACTGTGATCTGCGGGGCGGCGGCTTTGAAGGCGCGGTAGGCGCGGCACAGCGCATCGGTGAAGTAGACCGCATCCGGGGATCGCTGGCCCAGCCAGACGTACGCCAGATTGGGTTCGTTGCCGATCTCCACGGCATCCGCGCCGCGTCCGGCTAACTCGGCGGCGAGGCTCGGCAGACCACGCTCCCAGCCATCGAGGCTGCCCGGATCGACATCGATGCGATAGAGAACGTACTGATCGGAGTAGTCGCCGATTTGATCGGTGGCGTAGACCTTGACCCACGTCATGCCCATCTCGGCGAGCAGATCGGGGCGTGACGGCAGGTGAGGCGCGACGCTGATCCCGACCTCGACGCGGCGGGC
>JAHEME010000721.1:0-664 GCA_024643825.1 Chloroflexota bacterium
CCAGTACCAGTCGCGCTGGTACGCCCGCCGCATGCAGCGGCTGCTTGGTTGGGAGCGTCTGCCACAGTTGCTCGAACTCTTATGGGAGTGGCTCGCCGAGCAGGGCATGGACCCGCAGACCATCGCCGAATTGAAGGAGCAGGTCGGCGAGAATCAAGACAATCTGAAGGAGCAGCTAGAACAGTTCGCGGGGCAGAGGATTCAGGATAACAAGGTTGACCAATACGAGCAGCGACGTGATACCGTCCACGACCTGATGCAGCGTCCCTTCGGCAGCCTCAGCGAAACCGAGATGGACGTGCTGCGCGATCAGGTGCGGCGGCTGGCGGCACGGCTGCGAAGTCGTGCGGCTTTGCGTCAGAAGCGCGGCAAGCAGGGCAAGCTCGATGCCAAAGGCACGATCCGCGCCAGCCTGAAATACGGCGGCGTGCCCCTCGAACTCAAGATGAAGCGGCGCAGACTCAAGCCTCGCATCGTGGTGATCCTCGATGTCAGCACGTCGATGCGCCCGGTGGCGGAGTTCTTTCTGCGGCTGATGTACGAACTGGGCGACCAGGTGCAGAACTCCCACAGCTTCGCCTTTATCGATCATCTGGAAGACGTGACCGACGACATGAAGACCCTGCGCGCCGAAGCCGCCATCGAAACCGTGCTGACGAAACTC
>JAHEME010000721.1:674-2380 GCA_024643825.1 Chloroflexota bacterium
GACATCAAGCGACGCTCACGCCGCCTGATCTGGATGAACCCGGAGTTCCCGCGTCAGTGGCAATCGGGCGATAGCGACATGCACCTCTACGCCCCGCTGTGCGATGACGTGCATACCGTCCGCAACCTACAACAGTTGACGGATGCGATTGATGCGATTCTGGGATAGGATAGAGATATGGTAGACCTGACTTTTGACCAGATCATGCAGGCAGTAGAGGCTCTGAGCCGCGAGGAGCAAACTCTCCTCATCGCACGATTGCAGATAAAGACAATCGAGGCAGCGGGCACAGTGACGCGTGAGAGCATTCTCGCCGAGTTCGAGCGTCGCAGAGCCACAGGCGCATTTGATCATGTGGAGTCGTTGCATGGCAAGTTCGCACACCCCGATCTGGATTTGACCTTCGAGGAGATTCAGGCGATCACCCATGAGGCGGCAACAGAGTGGGAAGACGAGATAGATGAGTTCAATGGCAGCCGTTGAACCGATCTATGTCGTTGATACCCATGCGCTTCTCTGGTATCTAACCGGGGATAAGAAACTAAGCCAGCAAGCAGCCGAGATCTTTGTAGCTGCTGGTAATGGTGAGACCCAGCTTGTCATCTCGGTAATCGTGCTGGCGGAACTCTATCACCTCAACCTGAAGCGTCAGACCCCTCTCAACTTTTCAGATGTTTTCGCCAGCTTGCTAACCAGTTCCGTATTTCAACTGGTCTCATTTGAGCCAGTCCATGTGCTCGATTTCGCCCAGGACTCGGCTGTGACAGAACTCCATGATCGCATCATTGCAGGGTTAGCTCGTCGCCTAGATGCACCGTTGCTGACCCTTGACCCGGTGATTGCAGACTCTGGTGTAGCGAGAGTGGTGTGGTAGATGACGAAGGAGATTCACGTGCATACCGTCCGCAACTTGCAGCAGTTGACCGATGCGATTGATGCGATTTTGGGATAGAAAACTTACTGGTCGCTTCCACCTCGCTTGGTTAGGGGCGACCATATTGGCCTACCTATGAACAGAATACTCCTTCTGACCCTCACCCTGTTCCTGACAGCCTGCCTGCCGATGGCGTCAGATCGCGATCTAAACGAGGAGGCCACTGACCCTGCTCTCACCAGTACCCCGCAGCCGGAGCCTCATCGAATCATCCATGCACACCCGGATAACACGTATCCAGAATTGTCATGGTCACCGGACAGCCGTTTGATCGCGTCAGGGGGCAACGATCGGACAGTGAAAATCTGGGATGCAAGCTCGCTCGCTGAGGTGCAGGAGATTCGCTATCAAGAGATGGTCTTCTCCCGCTTCTCCGAGTTTAGCCCGAATGGGCGCTGGCTCATGGTCAGCCAGGGCTGGCTAGGCCCACCGGACAAAGGCGGCGGGACCCCTGTCTACTTCGATGCTGCGATCTGGGATTGGCAGGCAAATGAACGGCTGGCTGTGCTCTCAACCGGGGCCGCTGGAATATGGGATGTAGCCTGGTCTCCCGATGGTGACATTCTTGCCTACTGGTCAAATGGTTCCGAGGGATCGATCCAGTTCTGGGCCGCGCCCGGTATGGAAGCGCCGGAACCCATCACACGTCCTCCCTTCGAGATCGGCGATCTGGTGTGGCTGCCCGATGGCACAATGGTTGCCGTTGGCCCTGCCGAAGCGGGAGTCGGGCTGTGGCGATCCACCACACCTGGCAATCTCGAAATCCTTACTG
>JAHEME010000093.1:0-4442 GCA_024643825.1 Chloroflexota bacterium
CAGATAGCCCATGACAGCCAGCACATCCTCATCTCCCTGCGAATAGCTCACGGTTCCGGTAGATGCGCCGCCAAAGCCGGGGAAGTCGATGGCGGCGACTGTATAGCCCAGCGAGGCAACATGTTCCGAGAGCGGCATGAAGTGTGCGCGGGATTCCAGATAACCGGGTGCGACGATCACGGCAAGATCACCGTCGCCCATCAGCGTGCCTCGGATAACGCGATCCTCATAGGGGACTTCGAATTCCTCCGACAGGATATTCTGTGTTGTGCTGGGAGCCATTGTTGCGTCTGCGGTTGGCTGCGGGGTATCAGTAGGGCGCTGCTCCGCAGGGGTAGGAGTGACGGTCATATCCTGTATTCTACTGAACAGCCCACCAGGCAGCAGCACGGATACGCCAAGCGCAGCCACCAGCAGGATCATGATCAGGCCCGCGAAGGCAGGAACAAACCCTGCCGTGTTGCTGGCAGCCTCGCTGCCGCTGTCATCTGAATCATCGGTGGGAATGAACAACCGTCGGTGCCGCCCATTTGGACTCGGAGCAGGCATTTCGATGCTGGCTCCGCGCGGATGCATCAGCCGCGCATGCAATCTCTGCTTGAAGGCACGATCGGGTACAAAGTTCGTATTCTGGAAGGCATCATCGAGATCGAGATCGCGCATCTCAGGCATTGGTGACCTCCTCCTCGGAGATCAGCATCGTCCGCAGTTGTTCCAGTGCTCGATGCAGTTTCACCCGTACGTTCCCCGGAGTCAGCCCGACGATTCGGCCAATCTCGTTGCTGTTGAGGCCAGCCCCATAGCGCAGCGCGATCAGTTCTTGCTCGTCCTCAGATAACTCCCCCAACCGCTGGATCGCCATACGCGTCAGGGTGAGTCGGCTTACCTGCTGCTCGACCGTCTCACCACGCGCTTGCATGTCGGGCAGCTTATCCAGCGAGACCTCCTGAAGGCGGCGGCTGTGGTCGCGCAGATAGTGCAGCAGTTCATTCCGCGCGATGCCGAAGATCCAGCCTGCCATATCTCCCTGCCGTGGGTCGTAACGGTGCAGCAACTGCATCGCCTTTTCGCATACGGCAGCGGTCAAATCCTCAGCCGACTCCCGGTCGCGGACGCGGTAGCTCAGGTAGTTGAACAGGCGCGGCATATCGGCTTCGTACCATGCCTCAAATTCGCGGATAGAATCGCCAGAGCCAGTCACCTCTTACTCCGCTTCTGCACCAGCCTATAGGAATACCTTTCCTGTCTGGATAGAAGTGTTACAACCTATCCATTATGTGAGAGAAGCTGTGCGCTGGCGATTGAATGTTGTGCTGCCGAGATGCTGCCCATCGCGCAGCTTCGATGCGGCTGTCGAGGCGATGGTCGCTCTGCTGCGCGGGTTGTGATTGCTCGGTTAAATCTAATGAGCTATTCCTGCTCGATCTTCCGAATCACTCTCGCCGGGTTCCCCGCTACGATGGTGTTCGCGGGAACATTCCGAGTCACCACTGCCCCTGCGCCTACGACAGCATTCCGGCCTATCGACACCCCTGGCAGCAGGATGGCTGCGCCCCCAATCCACACATTATCCTCGATCAGGATCGGTTTGGCGGTTTCCCAGCCCTCTATGCGGGTTGCCGCCTCGATGTCATGGGCAGCGGTATAAATCTGGACGGTTGGCCCGATCATGACATGGTTGCCAATACGCACCTCATTGCAATCCAGTAGGGTGCATGAGACATTCAGATAGACGTGATCGCCGAGGTGAATGTTCTGACCGTACACGCAGTAGAAGGGTGACTCAATGATCGAATTCGGGCCGATCTCTCCCAGCAATTGCTGGAGGATGGTCTGTCGTTCGGGCATGGTTTCGGTGAGGTTGTAGCGTCGGAGGAGTTTCTTGATCTCCTGGCGTTCCACTTCCAGGTCGGGATCGAGACAGTTGTATCTTTCCCCTGCCAGCATCTTCTCTTTTTCCGTTTTCGTGATCATCTGCTGACTCCTGTCTGATGGAAAGGAGCTTATGGTTAGATTATACAATGAGATATCCGGGCCTGAATCTGAATGAATATCAAAGGATGCTTTTCAATTTCCAGGATAAACGCGAAACTCACTTTTCACCACGGAGAAACGGAGAAGCACGGAGAACAGCAAAAAGCCTAAGAATTTTTCTCCGTGTTTCTTCGTGACCTCCTCCGTAACCTCCGTGGTGAAGAACTTCTAGTGGCACAACATCGCCCGTTTTGTGAAATGCACCCAATTTCGAAATTGCTCTTGACAAAACAAAATCCGTCTAGTATAGTGGTTCTTGCCTAAGCCTGACTGCATCAAACATCCGCCCACGTCCGCAGCGAACGCTGTGTTGACCGAACTGGGGGGATTTTTTATTTCCCCGCGCAACCAAGAATCCGAAGACGGCAGGAGCCGACCATGCACGCGACAACCAGCGTCAGCCTCCAATCGAAACGACTCGACCAGTCCTTACGCATACACGGATTGGTTACGCTGCTCGCTTGCTCCGGCTCGGATCGTAGTGATCGAAGCTCGGATCAACTGAGCAGCCAGAGAACCCCCCTCCGCACCTGACCGGGTGATTTGACCACAGACCATCGTCTGTGCGTCGAGCAGCCAGCGGAGGGGCCGGGGAGCCACCTCCGAGGGACTGCCCGGCGCACAGACTTTTTTTGTACCTTACGAACCTATATGCCAGCGTGACGGAATCGGTATACGTGCTGCTCTTAGAGAGCAGATTCTGGAGGTTCGAATCCTCCCGTTGGTACTGGGTGGATTGAGGCTTAGGCACTTCAAGTCACCCGGCTGCGGGTCGGGAATTCCGGCTCGCAGCCACAACCATCAATACTCGCCCGTAGCTCAAGGGGCAGAGCAGTGGTCTTATAAGCCACACGATTCCCGCCGGGCGTATTCGATGGAACTTTGCCCTCATGGTCTAATGGCGATGATGCCTGTCTGTCGAACAGGCGATGCGAGTTCGATTCTCGCTGGGGGCGCTGGCGTTTCGCTGAGACCGCGAAACGTTAACGGGGAGGCAAGCCGATGGGCGACGGCGGCGGTCTTGAAAACCGTTGAGGCGCAAGCCCTTGAGCGTTCGACTCGCTCCCTCTCCGCCTGTGCTGTATATAAAGGAAGGGTGGCTGAATTGGAGAAAGCAGCGGCCTGCTACGCCGCCGCCCTCACGGGTGTGTGGGTTCGAGTCCCACCCCTTCCGCTAGTGTCTTCAGTCAGGGGTTGTCTAATTGGCAGGACAACGCACTTTGAATGCGTGAGTCGAGGTTCGAATCCTTGCCCCTGAATCGACCGTACCAGTTAGGGGAGGCCCTGCGCTTTGCGCTCCTGAGGCAGCAAAATCCCATAGAGGAATGTATGCACAGGAACCGCGACATGGAGTTCCGCACCCCGACGGGCTACATAGCCATTCTGCGATTCCAGTTCGGAGGGTCGCCCCTCCCAGATATCACGCTGCATCGAGGCGGTCGTGCCGGGCGGGAGGTTGTCGCAGAAGGCCATCGTCTCCGGAACGACATCTTTGTCGAGGGGCATGCCGCTGGCGGCAGCAAGTGCTTCGATCTCCCGCATCGCTTCCTCCAGCAGATGGCGCGTTTCGGCGCATCCCGTGATTCGCTCAGAGGTCACACGGGTGGCAGCCCCGACGCCGCTGATCGAAGCGATGAACAGGAATTTTGTCCAGCGAACTTTGTTGATGCTGTCGCTGATCTCGACCTCAGCGCCCGCTTCCTGCAGCGCAGCAGCAATCGCCTGGACACGCGGAGTGATCGCTCCGTTAAGCTCGCCCAGAGCGATGTGGCGAAACGGACTCCGCTGCTGAATCACGCCCGGTGCAGCCACCAGACTGACCACGCGGCACGTTCCGCCGAGCACAGGTTCCGGGCCGAAGAGGGCGATCAGGCGCTCCGAAGCATCTACGCCATTTTGCAGGGGAAGAATAGCGGTCTGCGGCCCTACGAGGGGGCGCATCTCCTCCGCTGCCTGATCGATGTGATAGGTCTTTGTAGCGAAAAGCACCCAATCGACCGGGCCCACCTCGGAGGGATTGTCGGTTGCCTGGGCAGGCTGAATGGTGAAGTCCCCATGCACGCTCTCCACACGGAGCCCATGCTCTCGGATGGCCTGCAAGTGTTCGCCGCGTGCAAGGAAAGTGACGTGATGTCCTGCGTGGGCCAGCAGTCCTCCGAAATAGCCTCCCAGCCCGCCTGATCCCATAATGGCGATACGCATGGATCCTCCCTGGTTGGAACTTCCATGAATCATGTACTGCAAGAATAGGTCAGTATAATAACGCAGATGAGGTGATTTGCCCCATGCTACCTCCAGTTCAAACCAACCGGGATTGCTCAATTGAGCAGACTAAACTGTCGTACCGCCGGTACAACATCTGGATTATCCGCTATCCCTCATGAGGCCACACCTCCTAAGCAAATGAT
>JAHEME010000093.1:4452-8115 GCA_024643825.1 Chloroflexota bacterium
GTGGCACTGCCAGTATAATATCTGGATTGTCCGCTATCCTCGGAGTTGGTGATGGTTCCCACCAGCCTGCGCCGCTGGTTCGTCATTCACTGAATCGTTGTTGTGCTGTTCGTCATCCCGCTGCTGATCGCGCCGCGTGCGCTGATGACTCTGTTCCACCGGGCGCAGTGGGACCTGTTTACCGCGCGGCTAGTGACAGCTTCCTTGCTTTACGAATTCCGAGCTACGATTTGCTCAATCAGGTCTACCGTTCGCTCGACCCCGTTTTCAGACCTGATTTGCTCTCCCAGCCGGGCGGCTCGTGCCTGCATTTCCTGATCGTTGACAGTGGTGGTGATCGCTTCAGCCAGTAATTCAGGAGTAAGCTTGAAGAACGATGCCGGACTGAGACCGACCCCCAACTGTTGAATACGCTGCGCCCAGAAAAATTGATCGCCCAGCACAGGTGTGATGATACTCGGTACACCGGAGCGCAATCCGGCGGCAGTTGTCCCAGCGCCGCCATGGTGGATCACTACCGCCATACGGGGAAACAGCCAGCTATGCAGAAGTGAGCCAACTTTTAGGACATCCTCCGGCAAATCAATCTCACCCAGGCCCAGCCAACCGGATTGCAGGATGCCACGCTGTCCACTGATCTGAAGAGCCTTCACGACAATGTCGGTGATATACTCCGGCTCTTGCCCTTCCATACTACCAAAGCCGATAAATACAGGAGGGGGGCCTGCTTCAAGAAATCGGGTTAAGTCATTGGGCGGCTGCCAGTCTGCCGGGTTATCCAGAAACCAGTATCCAGCGATGTGATGCCATTCCGGGTAATCTGCCGGACGAGGCAAGACATGGGTGCTAAAAGGGTAGATAACCGGGATGCGCTGCGCGTCCATCCTTTTAAAAACGCCGGAGAAAGGCAGGGGGGGCAGATCAAGACGTTCACGCCGCCACTTATTGACTGGTCTCCGTAAGAATCGCCATGTAATCATCCTCAGCAGGTGGTTTGACAGCGGGTTGAAGGGGTGATTGAAACGAGTTTTCCCCGGTGAGAGGAATGGGCTGGGGAAAGCGCGAGTTGGATACAGGGAATGGAGTGGCGCTCGAATGGCGGGGATACCGAGTTTTTCGGCGCTATCCAGCGCCCCCCAGGGGATCAGTGAGGCAATAACGGCATCCGCATCCTGGCTGTACTGCCAGCAGTTATCAAGTAAGGCTTCAATCATTGGGCCGGCCTGGCGCAGAACGGCGAAGAGACCCCGGAGTTGACTACCTTTACTGACTTCCGCCTGCACTTCAGGATTTTGAGTCACTTCCTGCGGACCAGGGGTAGTGTTTTCGTAATACTCCAGCCCGGCATCTATTATCAGTTCTTGAAAGATGGGAGAAACCGGCACAATCACATCATGCCCTGC
Organism: Chloroflexota bacterium; assembly: GCA_024643825.1. Taxonomy (GTDB): domain Bacteria; phylum Chloroflexota; class Anaerolineae; order Aggregatilineales; family UBA3940; genus JAHEME01. Next base: position 5,856 of record JAHEME010000093.1, read on the forward strand.
TCGCTTGAGTCCTACAGCCAGCGCGATATAAGGTTGAACATCACCACGCGACCCGAATGGCAAAATTGTAATCTTCATCGATTATCCCCATTCTCATGCTCAGAATATAAACCTATTTATGACTGACTTGCCTATATCAAAAGACTTATCACCCGCGTGAGGTCTTCCTCGGCGGCACGCAGTTCGACCCCTTCACCGCGCGGCTGGTGGCGGCGGCCCTCTTCGGCATCGGCCTCGAATCCTACCTGGGGCGCAAGGCAGGAGGTGAAGCCATGCGCGGGATGCTCAACCTCAAGATCATCTGGTCGGCCTTCGCGGTGATCGGCATGGGCGTGACGTTGCTATCGGGGCAGGGGCCGAAGCTCGGATGGGTACTGGTGGCGATCTTCGTAGGCTTCAATATTCTCTGGGCGAGCTATCGTTGGCGGCTCCGCAGAAACGCGAGTTGACAGTTCATCCAATATCCCGTAGTATTCTTCAGAATACTACTTGGAGAAGAAACTCATGCGCGAAGACTACACCACCCCGGAACTTATTGAGTATCCACCTCTGACCGATGTGACCGGATCATCGTTCGAGGATACATAGACAGAGCGATCCTGACACAGATCGCATGAGAGGAATAACCCATGCGCGAAGAATATACCACACCAGAACTGATCGAATATCCAGCCCTGACGGATGTGACAGGCGCATCGTTCGATGTCCTGAATTAAGTAAACTATCAAAACAGAATTTCACGGAGGAACCCATGCGCGAAGAATATACTGCACCAGAACTTGTTGAATATCCACCCCTGACCGATGTCACCGGGGGATCGCTCGATATAAGAGGCTGAGTCTTTGCACAAAAAGGAGGAGACAATCATGCGCGAAGAATACACTGCACCAGAACTTGTTGAATATCCAGCCCTGACCGATGTCACCGGGGCTTCGCTTGAAGCCCAGATCTAAGTGATCGCACGATCAAAGTAACGATTCACGGAGGAGACAATCATGCGCGAAGAATACACCACACCAGAGCTAGTCGAGTATCCACCCCTGACCGATGTCACCGGGGCTTCGCTTGAAACCCTGGTCTAAGGGATCGCACGATCAAAGTAACGATTCACGAAGGAGACAATCATGCGTGAAGAATACATCAGCCCGGAACTCGTTGAGTATCCACCCCTGACGGATGTTACAGGCGGATCATTCGATGATACAGTAACGATTAGTGATCGCAATGCCAAAGCTGCGATCAACCCCGTAGATCCCACCGACGTGCTGACCCGTGTGGCCTCGATGCCCGTTTCCAGTTGGGTGTATAAGAAGGAACCTGACATCCGCCACATTGGGCCAATGGCGCAGGATTTCCGCGCCGCGTTTGGTGTTGGCAAGGATGACAAGACCATCTACAACATCGATGCGCAGGGCGTGACCATGGCTGCGATTCAAGGTTTGTATGACTTGCTTCAGCAAAAGGACGCCGAGATCGCGCGGCAGAACGATCAGCTTGTGGCACTCGAAGCTCGACTTGCTGAGCTGGAAGACAGGCTGTAAAAGGACGATAGCCGCTATTTAACGCGGCTCCCCGTAGACTTACGTTGACTTTATGAAGGAGGAGACCATGCGCGAAGCATACACCACACCAGAGCTTGTCGAGTATCCACCCCTGACCGATGTCACTGGCGCATCATTCGATGATACATTAATCGGCTGATCGATCTCATCACTTGGTATACGAATTACGGAGGAGAAACCCATGCGCGAAGCATACACCACCCCTGAGCTTGTCGAGTATCCACCCCTGACCGATGTCACTGGCGCATCATTCGAATTGCCCAACTGAGTCAAGACGATTCGTCGGCACAATCAGGAGAGGCTGATGCGCGAAGCATACACCACCCCTGAGCTTGTCGAGTATCCACCCCTGACCGATGTCACAGGTGGATCATTTGAAGGGTCTTTCTAGCCATCACCTCATGATGTAGATTGCAGCACTGCAAATCGCAAAGAATCCTCCACCACTTGTTTCGGGTAGAGGGTTCTTTCTGTTTGGTGCTGCCACAGGCGTGTGATTGTCGCCTGCGCGAGGCAGGATCGAGGTGGTATAATGCGCCTTCACACCCGGAGGCGACCCCTTGGATTCTACCCCTCAACCACCCGATCTCTCCCTGCTCCTGCTGATTGGCCCGCAGCGCCCGCGCGCTGAGCGTGCGTTGCAATCGATCCTCCACCAGACGATCCTCGACCGCATCGAGGTGCTCATCCTCGACTGC
>JAHEME010000093.1:8125-8687 GCA_024643825.1 Chloroflexota bacterium
TCCGATCATCCACTCCTCCCCGGCAGCGATCATCCCGCCGTGCGCATTCTTCCGTTCTCGGTGCAGCAGGGTGGAGGCTTCGTGCGTGGGGAAGCCGTACGGCAGGCGCGCGCCCCTTTCGTCTACTTTATCGAAGATCACGTCACCCTCGCACCCGATGCCGCCGAAGCCGTGCTCGCGGCATTTGAAGGCCCGTGGGCGGCGTTATGCGGAGCCATGCACATCGGCAACCCGGAATTTCCAGTCAGCACAGCCACTGCCCTGATGAACTATTCCCGGTGGCTGGCCCCCACCGAGGGCGGCGAGGTTCCGCTGCTGCTCGGACATAACTGCGCCTTCCGTCGCGACGTGCTCCTCAGCTATGAACCTTGCCTCAATGACCTGATGAAATGCGAACTCGCGGTTCAGTGGGCTATGCGCCGCGATGGGTATAGGCTGCTCTCCGCGCCGGACGTTCACTTCATCCATTGGAACGAGATTCAGATATCCACCATCGTCAAAGGCTTCTATCTCGTGAACCGGACTCTGGGTCGCGTCCAGGCGGACTCGCTGGGATGGCCTC
>JAHEME010000094.1:0-4990 GCA_024643825.1 Chloroflexota bacterium
AAGAAACATTTTCACCGTCACCAATTACGAGGAGTTTGCTGCCAGTGCAAGCTTCCATCGGCTGCTGTGGCGTTCCACCCTGACAGCCCTGCTGGTCTCCATCTACTCCGTGATTCTTTCCTACCCGGTGGCCTACTATCTGGCCTTTCACGCTGGCCCTAAAAAGGTAACGCTGCTGACCATCCTGATCATCCCGGCTTGGACGAGCTATTTGCTCCGTATCCTCTCCTGGAAAATCATTCTTGGCCCCACCGGGTTGCTGAACTCGCTGCTGGTCTCGATAGGCCTGACCGATCAGGCGCTGCCCGTGCTACTGTATAATCGCGGGGCAGTGATCATCACCCTGGTCTATGCGTGGATTCCTTTTGTTGCGCTGCCGATCTTCGCAGCACTGGAGCGGATTGATCTCAGCCTGCTCGAATCGGCTGCCGATCTAGGTGCGCGCCCCTGGGAGGCATTCTTGCGCATAACCTTCCCCCTCAGCATTCCGGGCGTGATCGCCGGATTCCTCTTCGTGTTCATCCCCACGGTGGGCGAATACGTCACACCCGCCCTGGTCGGTGGCCCCAGCGGAATCATGTATGGCAACATCATCCTTGACCAGTTTGTGCGCGGCTTGAACTGGCCGCTTGGCTCCCTGATGAGCATGGCAATGCTGGTAGCCGTGATCATCCCCCTCTTCATCGCAAGCCGCTTTATCCGGCTTTCTGAGTTGGCGGGGTTATAGCCATGCGAAAAAACCGAAACGTATCCTTCGGCTTTATCTATTTTGTTCTGCTGGCCCTGTTTCTATACATTCCCATTCTGCTGCTCGTCGTGTTTTCCTTCAACGATTCCCGAACGTTGTCCTTCCCGCTATCCGGGTTTACGCTTGGATGGTATCGAGAATTGGCAGGGGCAGGGACGCTGATAGAGTCCGTCTGGAACAGCCTGCTGGTCGGCATCGGATCATCGATTGTCGCCACCATCCTCGGCACGATGGCGGCGATTGGCATCATCCGTTATGAATTTGTAGGGCGAGGAGTCTTTCTTGGTCTATCCACCATCCCCCTCGTGATCCCGGCGATTGTGCTGGGTGTAGCGCTTCTGATCATCTTCCGCCAAATGTTTGATGTAAACCTATCGCTGTGGACGGTCGGATTGGGACATGTGATCATCAACATTCCAATTGCCATGCTTATCGTAGCTTCTCGGCTCGCCGGGTTCCCCGACAATCTGGAAGAAGCCGCGATGGATCTGGGCGCAACCTACTGGGGAACCCTCCGGCGCATTACGCTTCCCATGAGCTTCCCCGCGCTGGCAGCCGCATTTCTGACTTCCTTCACGACCTCCTTTGACGAGTACGCTATGACGGTATTCATTGTGGGCACTGATCCGACTCTCTGCCTGTCTATCTGTATTCACAACTTCGGTTCCCCCGGAATCTGCCGATCATTGTCACACTGGCAGCTCTCCTCATGGTTGGTTCTGTCTTAATCCTTTTTCTCGCCGAATGGCTTCGCCGCCTGGGGACGTCATCCCCGACCGTAAAGGAAGGTGAACATGGCTGATCTGGCTGTCGAGGTACGTGATGTATGGAAGTTCTTTCCTGCCCCTCGCGGAGGCGAGAAGGTAGCCGCAGTTCGTGGCGTGACCCTGGAAATTCAACGCGGTGAGTTCTTCACCATGCTGGGGCCAAGTGGCTGTGGGAAGACCACCACCCTTCGCATGATTGCCGGGTTTGAAGTGCCCTCGAAGGGCGAAGTGTTCATCCAGGGTGAGCCGATGTCTACTGTGCCTCCCCATCGCCGCCCGGCGAACATGGTCTTTCAGAACTATGCGCTGTTCCCTCACCTCACCGTAGGACAAAACGTCGCCTTTGGCCTGACGATCAAACGTACTCCGGCAGATGAGCGCAAACGCCGCGTCACTGAGGCCCTCGAACTTGTACAACTAGCGGGCATGGAAGACCGCCGACCCTCGCAGCTTTCCGGTGGTCAGCAGCAGCGTGTGGCTCTGGCGCGGGCGTTGATCAACGAACCCGCCGTCCTACTTTTGGATGAGCCGTTAGGAGCGTTAGACCTGAAGCTCCGCAAAGCAATGCAGCTTGAATTGAAGCATTTGCAGGACAGGGTTGGTATCACCTTCATCTACGTCACGCACGATCAAGAAGAAGCTCTCACCATGTCAGATCGCGTGGCGGTGATGAATGGTGGAATTGCCCTCCAGGTTGACTCTCCAAAGGAGATTTACGAGCGTCCGAATACCCGTTTCGTAGCTGACTTTATTGGCGAGACCAACTTCCTGAATGGGAAGGTAACTCATACCGATTCCGGGATCGCGCAGGTCGCTGTCGCCGGGGAGCAGGTCAAATCGCAGGTCGGCTCTGATGAGGTGAAAGTCGATCAGGATGTTACCGTAGCGGTGCGCCCGGAGAAGCTAGCGATTGCCCCGCCGGGCAAAAATGAGAATCACGCATTGCAAGGTACGATCCAGGAGATCGTATACATCGGCACAGATACCCGCTACGTAGTGAAGTTGACTTCCGGGGAAACGGCAGTGGCTCGTGTGCAGAATCTAAGCGGACGCGACCTTGAAGAATACAACGCGGGCGACCAGGTCAGTATCGGCTGGAGACCGGGCGATGCCCGTATCCTGACTTCCTGAGAGAGATAGGCTATTCCCGTCGCGCCAGCAGCGCCGAGAGCACATGCGGGTTAGGGATCTTAGCAGCGGGAGCATTCAACCAGAATCCCTCCTCACCTTTTCTACGGACTGTGAGAGCATCCTCATCGAGAGCGATGCTCTCGATTTCATTCCATGAGGTGTCCTCCCCGCCAGACCGGATGCTCGTCTTGCTCATAGAAAACGGGCCAAAATCCATCAGACGACCTTTTTCGTAATCCTTCATCGCTTGTTCCAGCAGAGTAAGCAGCGTGCGTTCTCGCAGGATCGCCCCCAATTCGGTGACGTCTTGCAGATCATTCGTGAAGTGCAGCTTCTGATCGTTCCTCAATTCAATTGTATAGGCATGATTCGCCGCCCCCACGAACGGCACTGCCTGCACGCGGGAGACCTCGTCCCAGAGTTTAGCGATGCTGTTCCAGCGAACCACCACGTACTGCTTGCCCCGGTAGGCGACTAATCCTTTCTCAAAGATCGTCACCTTCATGTCCCGCTGTGCGAAAACAAGCAGTATGACCAGAAAGCCAAGGCCCAACAACCCCACACCGAGCCATGTGATGAACCGCTGCTCGCGCCCGGAGAGCACCAGCCGTGCCATTCCAAGCATCAACCCGCTGGATACCGCGATCAGAAAAGGGATCACGATTCGGCGGCGACTGGCTGCGAACTCGCGCTCCTGCTCCCCCAGTTTCTCGACTTCAATCGGTGGTGGGTTCTTTGCCACGGCAATCCTCCTGAATCCAATGGGGCAAACAGAGGAATAGGGGGATGGCTTTGCAACCATCCCCCCGGTTATTACTCATTCTAGCGCATCGGTTCAGGCGAAGTAGCTCACAACCTGGTTTACGTGCAGAACGCCGTCAAAGGCCAGCGTCTTACCCGCCCTGGTGAGCTTCCCTTGCTCGCTGTCGGGGTCCCCAAGCGTAGTCACGATGATATCCGCATCGCTCAGGTCTTCTTTCTCAGTATAGCCGTTGGTCGTTGCCACGATGTGCAACCCAGCAGCCTTCGCTGCCAGCACCCCATTGCGCGAATCTTCAATTACCACGCACTCATCCGGCGAGAATCCGGTCTTCTCAAGAGCCAGACTGTAAATTTCGGGATCAGGTTTCTTCTTGCTAACCATATCCCCGGCCAACACAAACGCAAAGGGGATTTCACCCAGCATCCCCTCAGATACAGCGCGAGCCGCCTTCTCATTAGAGGTGGTGCAAACACCCAGTGTCAGCCCGGCTGCTGCCGCTTCCTTCATGAACCTCTTGATGCCGGGTCGAAGCGGCAGTTTCTTTCCTTCGATCAGTTCCACGAAGATCGCCGTCTTCCGCTTGTGCATCGAGGCAATCAGCTCGTCCACCTGATCCGCAGGCACATCCACGCCAAAACCCTTGGTGTGTAGGTAGTGCTTCATGCGCTCCTTGCCGCCTGCAATCTGAAGCAGTTCGTGATATTCATCTACATCCCATGCAAACGAATAGCCAAACTCTTTGAATGTTTCGTTGAAGGACACGCGATGCCCGTCGCGCTCCGTATCGATGATCACCCCGTCCTGGTCAAAGAAGATCGCCTTGATCTGTGACATTTATCACTCTCCCTTCTAGCTCGCGCAGAATTCTTTGATCACATCTACGACCATCTTGTTTTCTTCAGCCGAGCCAATCGTGATGCGGAACCAGCCATCCCTGCCGTACATCGCGGATTGCGGGCGCAGAATGATCCCCTTCTTGAGCGCAAACTCCACCATATCGCCCCCCTTCTTGCCGGCATCAGACGCATCCATGAGGATGTAATTCGCCTGGGATGGCAGCACGTTGAGGCCCTCCACTTCACTCAGTTCCTCGCCGATGTAGCGCACCTGATCGTTGTTGAAGGTCACGCGCTCCGCCAGGGCTTCCGTATCCTCAAAGGCAGCCAGCGCCGCCCACATTGGCATCGTGCCGACATTCCACGGAATCAGTGTGGAGGCGATGGTATCTATCACTGCCTTCGATGCCAGCAGATAGCCGAAGCGCAGCCCCGCCAGCCCGTAGGCTTTGGAGAGTGTGCGTGTTACCATGACATTCTCATAGCGTTTGAGCAGACCCACCTGAGACATCCCCAACCCGGCATATTCAATGTATGCCTCATCGACCACAAACGGCAGCCCCGTCTCGGCGATGCGCACGAAATCGGCGGCTGGCATGAAGTTACCGGTTGGGTTATTTGGGTTGGCGATGACGATAGCTTTCGTCTTCGGGGTGATGGCTGCCAGCACTGCATCGGCATCGAACGATAGCATCCCATCGCTGGCATAAGTCATAGGGACAGAAACTAGCTTGCCGCCGACAAC
>JAHEME010000094.1:5000-8663 GCA_024643825.1 Chloroflexota bacterium
AACGGCGCATCGCAGCTTATAGATTCCGAAGCAGGGCGTATGCTGAATGACCTCATCGCCTCGTTCCAGAAAGCTGCGCCACATCATGTCATAAACTTCGCTCGAACCGTTGCCAAGCAAAACGTTTTCTGCGCCATCCAACCCATTGATCTCTGCGATCTTCCCACGTACTACCAGACCCTGATCGGGATAGCGATTCGCCATCGCTCCATATTTCGCAATGGCCTCCTGGACTTTCTTCGAGGGTGGAAGGGGATTCTCGTTCGACATCATACGGTGCAGGGAAGGGTCCTTCCACGCAAGCTCAATGTGCGATGAGATGTACATCTTCTGGTCTTTAAGCCAGGGGACAAAAAAGTCAGTGATCGGTTTCGTCATTTCTCAGTTCTCCGGTTGCGATTCAGATAGTGTTTGACCGAAAGATCTTCGGTCAAACCGTAGGTTTCACTTAGGCTTTACCAGCGGCCCCCAGCAGATCGATCCACTTGCCAACGACTGCACGCGTGGCATCTTTCACAGCCACATCGATTTTGCCGGGATTGTATTGTTCCCGATTCCCGCTGATGTAATTGTAGGTCGTATCAATGAGTGTGTATTTTAGCTCGGTGGATACGTTGAACTTTGCGCCGCCAACCTTCACCAGCTTGCGCACCATGTCTTCTGGAATGCCCGTCCCACCGTGAACGACAACCGGCACACGGACTTTCTCTCCGTTGAGAAGCTGGTTGATGGCTTCCATGCGGTCAAAGTGAATCTTTGGATTGGCGGTCTTATACACACCATGCGCGGTTCCAATAGCCGGAGCAAAGATATCAACACCGCTGCGCTCCACAAACTCGATAGCTTGCTCCGGGTTGGCGAGGGCGGCTTCGTCTTCCGTCACCTTCACTTGATCTTCCACGCCGGAGACCGTCCCCAGTTCACCCTCCACAGAGATGTCGCCGATGCTGTGGCAGTAATCAGCCACTTCGCGAGTCTGGCGAATGTTCTCTTCAAAATCCTGCTTGGAAGCATCGATCATGATGTTGGTGTAGCCTGCGTCTGCACATTTCTTAGCATAGTCAAGGTCAGTGCAGTGATCGAGGTGCAGGCAGATCGGAATCGGCGCGGCCTCTGCCAGCGTTCGATACACGGCTACCAGCACATCTCGCCCTAGAAACTGCGACGGTGTGACCGAAGTCTGGATGATCAGCGGAGCCTTCTTCTCTACAGCCGCCTCGACGACCGCTCCCATCTGAATAATGTTCGTAATATTGAACGCCCCGACTGAATAACCTTGTTCAGATGCCGGGATCATAATCTCTTTTGCATTGACGATGGACATTTTCATGCCTCCTGAATAGTGAATACTGCTTACGCTTTGATCCGTTCCCCTTTGGGGTCCCAGAGGGGTTCCTTCTCAACAGCGGCTGAGACGCGTTCCCCGAAGAACAGGATTTCCAGCTTAGTGCCCGGTTCCGCGTAGGAGGGTGGGAGGTAAGCGTACGTGATGCTCTTTTTCACGCTGTATCCATATCCCCCGGAAGTTGTCCAACCAACAACAGTTTCGCCATCATAGATAGGTTCTTTGCCGATCATGACCGCCGTAGAGTCTGCCACGGTCAGACAGCATAATTTCTGTTTGATACCTTCCTCCCGTTGCTTGAGCAGTGCCTCACGCCCGATGAACTCCCCTTTGTTGAGCTTTACTGCGAAGCCCACCCCTGCTTCATACGGAGTATAGTCGGGGCCGTGGTCAGCGCCCCAGTATCGATACCCTTTCTCCAGCCGCAGGGTATCGATAGCTTTGTACCCTGCGGGAACCATCCCCATCGGTTCGCCCGCTTTCCATAGTGTATCCCATGCTTGCTGACCATATTCCATCAGCCCATAGAATTCCCAGCCAAGTTCACCCACATATGTCACCCGCAGGGCCAGTACAGGCACATCGCCAATCACAATTCGCTTAGCGGTCATGTACGGGAAGCCCTCGTTGGAAATGTCATCCTTGCAAACCTGAGACAGAATCTCGCGCGCTTTCGGCCCCCACAGTCCAAAGCAGAAGTACTGCGAGGTCACATCCTCGACGATCACGGTGCCATCGTCCGGCGTATTCAGCCGAATCCAGGAAAGATCATGCGTACCCAGCGCCGTCCCGGTGACGATCAGGAACCGATCCTCCGCAAATCGCGTGATTGTGAAGTCGGTCTCAATCCCGCCGCGCCGATTGAGCATCTGTGTATACACCACCGAACCCACTGGTTTGTCCAGATCATTCGCTGCCAGGTTCTGAAGGGCCTTCATGGCGCCGGGGCCGCGCACCTCGATCTTGCTGAACGAGCTTTCGTCGAACAGCCCGGCTGCCTCGCGCGTCTGCTGATGTTCGTACCCAATCGCCGGAGACCATGCTTTCGCAGCCCACGCATGTGGCTGATGCCCGTGTGTGGCCTTCTTCTCGTGAGGAGTGAACCAGTTGGGGCGTTCCCAGCCTGTCTTCTCGCCAAAGAAGGCCCCCAATTCCATGAGACGAGCATAAGCAGGCGAAAGTCGCAGTGGGCGGCCCGTCTTTCGCTCCTCGCCAGGGTAGTGAATGTCATAATACTCGGAGGTTGTTTCGTACGTACGCTTGATCATGTACTCCATGCTGGAATAGTTCGGCCCGAAGCGACGCACATCCAGATGCCACATATCCCATTCGGGTGTGCCATCGATGACCCATTCCGCCATGACCTTGCCAATGCCACCCGCGCCTGCCAGCCCGTGTGCACAGAACGCACATGCTACCCAGAATCCTTTGATGCTCGTTGGCCCCAGCAGAAATTCCCCATCAGGTGTGAAGCCCTCCGGGCCATTCAATAACAGTTTGATCTCCGCGTTGGCGATCACAGGTACACGACGGATCGAGTTCTCCATCAACTCGTCAAACCGATCCCAGTCTGGCGGAAGCAGTTTGCTGTTGAAGTCCTCAGGGATGCCGTACATCCCCCACGGTTCCGGGTGACGTTCATACCCCCCGGTGATCAATCCACCCACTTCCTCGCGCCAGTAGACCAGTAAATCGGGGTCGCGCAGTGTCGGGATGCCCCGATCCACGCCTTCAATCGGCTTGGTGATCGCGTAAAGATGCGCCATTGGCACTACAGGCAGTTGCAGCCCAACCATTCTCCCGATGAAATGACCCCACATGCCTGCGGCGTTGACCACTACTTCGGTTTCGATGGTGCCTTTGTCGGTCACAACGGCATTGACGCGCCCGTTCTTGAGCGTAATATCGAGGACGTTGACGAAGGTGTGAACCTGCACCCCGCGATTCTTTGCGCCCGTCACCAGAGCCATCGTCAGCCCTGCCGGGTCGATCATCCCGTCGGTTGGAGTCCACACCGCGCCCTGCACGCCGTCAAGTTCCATCAGCGGGAACTTATCCTGCGCCTCCTGGGGGCTGATCATTTCCAGCGGCATATCGAAGGCGCGGGCGAATCCCACCTGACGCTTGAGTTCCTCCATCCGTTCCGGCGATGACGCCAGCCGAATTCCCCCAACTTCGCGCCAGCCAGGATCGTATCCGGTCTCCGCTTCCAGTGAGCGATACAGATCGGTGCTGTACTTCATCATACGGGTAAGGTTGGCGCTGGATCGAAGCTGGCCGACCAGCCCGGCGGAGTGCCATGTGGAGCCAGTGGTGAG
>JAHEME010000095.1:0-4326 GCA_024643825.1 Chloroflexota bacterium
AACGAGAAGCGTGATCAGTGCTGCGGTCTGCGTGCACTGGCGGCGGCTCAGAGCCTCCAGAAGAAGCTGGGAAGCCGTGTGTGGTTAACCTCACACGTGGGCGGACACCGCTATGCAGCAACGGGAGTTGTTCTCCCATTCGGAATCATGTTTGGACGGCTGGACGATGCCGACTCCAATGAATTTACCCAGGACATTGAGGCGGGGCGCATTCACCTACCGACACTGCGGGGGCGAAGCATGTACGATCCACCCACGCAGGCCGCCGAATTCTATCTGCGCCAACAGACAGGTCTCCGCGATTTCGACGCGTTCCGGCTGGTGAGCGTCGAAGCGGCGGAGACGGATCGGTGGACAGCTACTTTCAAAGAAACTGCTGAGGGTGCAATTCACCGAGTGCAGGTGGAACGCAGAACTTCGGAGTTTTCCGTGATCGGAAGCTGTGGCGAAAAACAAGCCGAGCCGACCGATCTTTACGAGTTGGCCGGCTATCAGCGGAGTGAAGCATCCCGCGCATAGATTGACTGGGCTGCTACTCCAACCAATCGAGCGGGTTGATCCCTCGTCGCTTGGAAGACGAGCGCGTCTCGCGCTTGCGGACCCCTAACTGCTTCCCTGGCAAAATCAGCTCCAGCGCGACCAGAATGATCACCGCGCCAATCACGGCGTTAATGATGCCATCCAGCGGCCCCCATCCGGTGACACCGCCGGGCAGCAGGAAGTTGTGCATGATAAAGCCGCCAACAAAGGCCCCAACAATGCCCAGCACAATGTTGACCAGGCAGCCGCTGCGCTCGGCACGCAGCAGCACACTTGCAACATACCCCGCGATTGCACCCGTCACAATCCAGCCAACGATGCTTAAGAAGGTTCCTACGGTCATTGATGCTTTCTCCTCGTTGTTCCGAAAAGCGCTACTCGTTGAACATCTCTCCCACAGACAACCCCTGATGCGCACGCCGGATGACTTCCCCCAAAAAAGCACCAACCGGGAGAATCGTCATTGCGGGGAGTAGTTCTTCGGGCTTCAAGGGTAGTGTATTGGTAAAGATGATTTCCCGCACACGTTCGGATATCTTGCGCATATTCTCAATGGCAGGGCCAGAGAAGACCGGGTGCGTGAAGGCAATGGTGATCTCTCTCGCGCCCTGGCGTTCCAGCAGGTTCACAGCCTCCAGCAGCGACCCCCCACTGTCCACCTCGTCATCCACCAGCAGAACATCGCGCCCTTTGACCGAACCAACGATTGATTTGGCACTGACGCCCTCCTCGGTGCGATTCTTTTCGATGAACGCCAGCGGTACATCCAGATAGCGTGCCCAGTTGCGTCCCCCTTTGGCATAGCCGAGATCGGCAGTTGCCACGGTGAGGTTATCTCGTGGGATCGTTTCTTCGACGTGCTTCTTCAGGATGTGAAAGGCTGTCAGAACGTCACCGGGAATACGGAAGAACCCCTGTATCTGCCCCGCATGGAGGTCGATGGTCATATAGCGATCCGCCCCCGCCACTTCGAGCATATCTGCGACCAGACGGGCGGTAATCGGTGCGCGGGGAACGTCCTTTTTATCCGAACGCGCATAGGCCAGATATGGAATCACGGCAGTGATGCGCCCCGCCGAGTCGCGCCGAACCGCATCGAGGGCGATCATAAGCTCCATCAGATGGTCATTGACCGGACGGCTCAGAGTCTGGATGATGTAGACATCCTGACCTCGGACGCTTTCATCCAGACGGACATAGGTGTTATCGTTGCTAAACTTGCGAATCACAGCATCGATGGGTCGTATTTCTGCCCCAGTGGCCTCGGTAAGATACGCGGAGATCTCCTGTGCCAGGTCCGGAGAGGCTGTACCTGCCAGAAGCTTGATGTCTCCATACATGCCAGGAACCTGCGACATACTCTCTCCTCCCATTGAACGGATTACGTAATTGGGGAATAGGCGGCGACAAGCACGGATACGGCTTGCTGTGGAGCCAACTCACGGCGAGCGATGCGAGCAACCATAGTTTCTAGCTCCGAGTTGGGGATACGATCCAGCAGATCGGCCATCAGCCGATCCCGCAAAGCGGCATCCACCTCGTTGATGATGCGCGCCATCTCACGGCGCGCCATTTCGCCCGTGTCGCGCAGATGCTGGCGATGGTTCACCACCTGCGTCAGCACTTCAGGAACGCCCTCTCCACTGAGGGCGTTGGTTGTCATGACCGGGACACGCCAGGCATTTGCTTCCGTCGGCGCTCCATCCTGCCCGTTGAGAACCACGCGCATCAACATGCCGTGATGGGAGACTGCGTGCGCGTCGCCAGGGTGCGCCAGATCGAGCATCGCACGCAGTGCTCGGACGGTAGTCTCGGCACGCGGATCGTCGGCTTTGTTGACCACAAGAATGTCCGCAATTTCCAGAATTCCGGCTTTGATCGCCTGCACATCATCACCCATGCCCGGCGCTTCGACCACGATGGTCGTCTGCGCATGGCGGGCAATGTCTACTTCCGACTGACCTGCTCCTACCGTCTCGATCATGATGTAGTCGAAGCCTGCCGCATCGAGCACCTTCACTACGTCCGCAGTGGCGCGGGCCAACCCGCCGAGACTGCCGCGAGTCGCCATACTGCGAATGAATACCCCGGAGTCGCCTGCTAGCTCACGCATACGGATGCGGTCGCCCAGAATAGCCCCGCCCGTGAAAGGGCTGGTCGGGTCCACGGCGAGGACGGCGACCGTTTTCCCCGCTTTGCGCGCGTCAAGGGCAAGCTGGTTGACCAGCGAGCTTTTGCCCGTGCCAGGAGCACCCGTTACACCCAGCAGGTGCGCGTGCCCGGTGTGTGAAAACAAAGCCGCGAGCACTTCGGGAGCGCTCGCCGCCTGATTCTCAACTGCTGTAATGGCCCGTGCAAGGGCACGCCGGCTGCCCCCCAGAACCTCTTCCGCCAGAGTCATGATCTTCACTGCCCTTACTCTCTGGCCCGGATTGAATCCTGGATCACTTTAACAATGTGGTTTGTATTGGAGCCGGGGCCGAAGACCTCAGAAACCCCTGCTTCCTTAAGTATGGGAATGTCTTCGTCAGGGATAATACCACCCAGGATCACCATCACATCATCCAACCCGGCAGCGTGGACTTTTTCCATGATCACGGGGGCAAGAGCCATGTGCGCGCCGGATAGGATGCTCAACCCGATCACGTCTACATCCTCTTGCAGCGCAGCTTCGATGATCATATCCGGGGTCTGTCGCAGCCCGGTATAGATCACTTCCATCCCGGCATCGCGCAGGGCACGGGCGATCACTTTCGCGCCACGATCATGCCCATCCAAACCAGGCTTGGCGACTAACACGCGAATTTTGCGCTCGCTCATCCTCAGATGACCTCTCCTGGGTTCAAAACCCGGTATCCCTCAAAGAACCCCTACGCTTCGATGATGATTATAACCATGCCCGGAAGGGAAGGCTAATCAACTGACGAAGTGTATTGGCGAGAGTATCTTACAGAACCCCATTAGTATACAGAATTATTGCAACCTCCCACCCAAGGAAACGAACTGTTTTGAAGTAGGATATAATGAACGCTGGGGATACACGAGGGCAAGGCCAGAGGCAAGTGTTCAGACTGAACTAGGGGAGTGCTTATGACACCGTCCAATAGCAGTACACCGCCCCCACCACCGGGCTTTGGGGAACGTGGCAAGGATCAAGTCTCGTCCGAGACGGAGAGTTCCGAGAACCTGATCGAAAAAGAAGCGAAACGTCTCGAAGAGGCTGCTGCCCGTGCCAAAGCCGAGGCTGTCCACGCGCCAACGGATAGGCTCAACACGGCAGATCAGAGCGCCCTGCCGGAGGTGCTGCGAAGCGCCTATGGATATGACATTGGGAAAGCCGAAAAATTCACACCCCTGCCCAAAATTCTGGCAGCAGTGCGTGATCGCCACGACTTAAAACTGTGGTTCTGGCGCATTGAGTTTGAAGGGGTTGCGCCCGGTAAAGGCCCGATTGGAATGGACCTGTTCAGCGATGCTGTGATCGGGCGTGACCCCGACTCTGGCGAGATCGTTGACATTGACCTCGGCCCCTATGAGGCGTTTGACAAAGGCGTTTCTCGGCGGCATGCCATGCTGCGTCCTACCCGCAACCGACTCTATCTGATCGACCTGGATAGCACGAACGGGACTCGCGTCAATAGTCTCGCGGTCGGGCAGGGACGCGCGTTGGAAATTCACGACGGGGATACCGTTACCCTCGGGAGGCTCTCGTTCACCGTCAAGTTTCTGCTGACCCCGGAGCAGACAGCCCCGGATGGTGCTTCCACGATTCAGGAGCAAACGTCT
>JAHEME010000095.1:4336-8641 GCA_024643825.1 Chloroflexota bacterium
AACTGGCAGAGCCATTCCAGAAGTTGCCCAAAAAGCAGGCTACAGCTCCCCTGGATGCCAATGACAAGGTAAAGAAGCAAGAGGAGGCAAAACCACCTGTTTCTCTGGGCATTGATCGCCTTCTTCCGAAGCCAGAGTCGGAGCCGAAATCTGAGTCTTGACGTTACACGAATCACTCCATGAAGATTGTGTGAATTGTAACAGTCGGCTTACAGAATCTCTTCCATGAGAAAAGGTGCGGTACTATGAGTGGGAGGTGCTTCAGTACGCAGATACAGCGTGCATGCCTGGTCAGGCTTCATCGCCAACTGCACCCATGAATTGGGATGGCAGCCGAGGGTGAGAGCACCTTTTGTGAGCTTGAAATGCACCGGGTCATTGGCAAGCAACTACTTACAAAGGAACCGCCCATGGAGCAGCCTACATCACCCACTGGGGACACCCCAGAGCAACAGAGCAATACCGCGACTTTTGTACATGCTCAGATTGCCATAGAACAGGATCGGCTCCGCCGCGCGATGGAAGAGCATATTCTCCGCCGTTCAGGAATTCCTTCCACCCGTGTATTTGCCAGCGATAGCGCACCTTCTTTCGGAATTCGCACAGCCCAACCACAGACACAACTACCCGAACTAGATGCAATTGATTATGCCATTGTGCCCCGGCGTTACGCTGGACAACCCAGCCCTGCCGCGATCCCTTCGTGGCGCATTGCTCTGCGGCGCGTAGGCGAAGCCAGCCCTCTGATTGGTCTCGATATTCGCGGGGATACCGTCATTGGACGCACTGATCCCGACTCTCCTGTAGATGTGAATTTAGACCCGATGAACGGGTCTAGCTACGGTGTTTCCCGCCGACATGCACTTTTGCGTCCAACGCGGCATAATCTATATTTGATTGATCTCGAGAGCACCAATGGGACGCGCTGCAACGGAGTTCGCCTTGGCCGAGGCACAGTACATGTTGTCAAGCATGGTGATACGCTGAGTTTTGGCAACATGACTTTTGAAGTTTCTATGACGCGGGACGGGGCGGAGTCTGGTGGAATCCTCGCACGAAAGCGGTAGACGAATTCCATCCATCGCAGCTTCACAATAGTTTCTACTCTTCCCTATAACCAGACCACGCCAACCCATGTGCACACTATGGAAGGAACCCTGTGACTGGTGATCCTGAGCCGCCCAAGGACGAGAAGGGCGCAGAAACAGAGGATAGCTGGCGAACGTCTGAGATTCCCCGGAAGAATTGGGGGACGGTATCGCTATCTCAGCAACCCTATGGATTCCGCGTCGGTTCTGCCTCCTCATACCAGAGAATTCCACGCGAACTTGCCGAGATCGCTGACCGTCATCAGATATCGATGTGGCAGTGGCGCATCGAACTGCATGGGCTACAACCAGGTGAACCGCCGGTCGGTTATGACATCGTTGGTAACGTTATTGTCGGCAGAGCTATCGAAGGCTCTGATGTAGATATTGACCTCGAACCCTTCGATGCGCTGGCAAGAGGCGTCTCCCGCCAGCATGCGATGATTCGACCCACCAAACAACGTCTCTTTCTGATCGACCTCTCCAGTACCAATGGCATACGTCACAATGAAATCCCTTCCGGCCCTGGATTGGCGATTACTCTGCGAAATGGCGATGTGATCACCCTGGGGGATTTGACTTTCGAGATACGAATCATCGATCAGCCTGATCTGAGTGACGAGAGCAAAGAGAACCCCCTGCAGCACTCTGGAACTCGCCCACTTTCTGACCAACCCTGACCTCATGACATCTGTTTCCCCTACATCATCTGTTTGACACTAGCAACCCGACCCGCCCTGCGGTATCACTAAAGGGTAGCTTTGGCAGCCAGCATCCGAGGCCCAACCGGATCCACTAAACTATGCTCGCCACTAGTTTCAACTGATACATATATCTGACCGTCACAATATTCACTATCTATCGGAGGCACAGCTATGACATCTGCCACACTTACCATCAATGGGAAAGAGATTGAACTTCCCATCCTCGAAGGCAGCGAACACGAAGTCGGCATCAATATTTCTAAGCTGAGAAGTCAGACGGGCATCGTAGCCTACGACCCCGGCTACGGGAACACGGGGGCGTGTTCCAGCGGGATTACGTTCATTGACGGGGAGAAGGGAATCCTCCGCTACCGGGGCTACCCGATTGAGCAGCTTGCCGAGCAAGCCAGCTTCGTCGAGGTATGCTTCCTGTTGATCTACGGCCACTTGCCAAGCCAGGCAGAGCTGGCAGATTTTCGGGAGCAGTTGACCCGCCACACGCTAATCCACGAAGATATGAAGAAGTTCTTCGAGGGCTACCCACCCTCTGCCCACCCAATGGCGATTATGGCCGCGATGGTGATCTCGCTCTCGGCGTACTATCCCGATACCCCCGATCTGGTTGACCTGAACATCATTCGGCTGCTCGCTAAAGCCAAGACGATTGCGGCGTTTTCTTATAAGAAGTCCATTGGGCAGCCATACGTGTATCCCCGAAATGATCTGGATTACACCGCCGATTTTCTGCATATGATGTTCGCCGTCCCTGCGGAGACGTATACGGTATCGCCCACAATTGCGAAGGCGCTGAACCTGCTGCTGATCCTGCATGCCGATCACGAGCAGAACTGCTCAACCTCCACCGTTCGAATGGTAGGCAGCAGCCAGGCAAGCCTGTTTGCCTCGATTGGGGCGGGAGTCTGCGCCCTGTGGGGGCCGCTGCATGGCGGGGCGAATCAGGAAGTCATCCAGATGCTCGAAATGATCCGCGATGATGGGATGAACACCCAGAAGTACGTGGATATGGCGAAGGACCCGAACTCGGATTATCGTCTATTCGGGTTTGGTCACCGCGTCTACAAGAACTTTGACCCACGCGCACGCATCCTGAAAGGCGCGGCAGACGAAGTCCTCGCCGAGTTGGGGGTCAGCGACCCCCTGCTAACGATAGCCAAGAATCTTGAAGAAGTCGCCCTCCAGGATGACTACTTCATACAGCGCAAGCTGTATCCGAACGTTGACTTCTATAGCGGGATCATTTACCGCGCGATGGGCATCCCCACCGATATGTTCACCGTTCTGTTCGCGCTGGGCCGCCTCCCCGGTTGGATCGCGCAGTGGAAGGAAATGCGCGGCGATGCCGAAACGCGGATCAATCGCCCCCGCCAGATTTACAACGGCAGCGGCGAAAGCACCTACGTACCCCTGAATCAACGCTAGCATAAATCGTCAGGTCGGTTCCTGAATGTCAGGAACCGGCCTGATTCCGCTGAGGCTGCGCTTGTCCTGCGTTCCCCGTGAATTGCCTTTCGCATCAATCCTGGATTATCCTTTGTCACAAGATTATCCGTAACCCATTCGAGACTTCCGAATTAGTAGATTGTACTGTCTTGCAGATCCTCCGGGGTTTGCCAGGGTTACCCAGATGCCGGAATCGAACTTTGATCCCAACCTACGCAAATGCTGGCATGGTTGACGACATCAGCCTGATGCGCCGCGCACGTGCCATTGCCGGGCAAGTCCTAAACATGGAGCAGACTCACGCTGCCACAGAGAAGGACGAGCGCATTGATGGGTTGATTCTCCTGGACATCGCCGCTGGCAGTATAGGGATAGACCCGCTGGCTTTTGAAGCAGACTACATCGGGTTACTGGGGTGCGCGTATCGGCTGATTACGGAACTAATATGCTGCCGGTTGAACCATGAAAGCCCTACCCCCGTGTATGACAGGCTGTATGGGCTCAACCTGCCAACCCGGATGATTGAGGAAATCTATGCCGCTGCGGAGCAGGTCGGGGAGCTCGTGGCAGTATATATTTCTCACACTGGGGCATCCACAACCTCGACGATGGGGATGGTCGAGGCGGAGGTTGCACGCCAAGTCATCGCGCTGGGCCTTCAGATTGAACTTCAGGCAGGGATGAATGAGATGGAGATCGTCCTGGGAAGACTCCAGAAATATACTCGCGGTCATTTGAAACGTATCCGCAAAGGCTAGATCGCCCCATTCTGAAAAAAGCTGACTACTACGGGTAGCTCAAATAGCCACAGCGAATCGTCCCACTGCGTGGTGTAGGCACTGTTCGCGATGGGCCGTTCCAGCCCCACCGAGAGAGGTGCGTGCCATGATACATGATCATGCCCCCGTTTCGCCGCCAGCCCCTGAATTGCGGCGAGCATCGCCAGCAGGGTCGTATCTTCAGTAGCATCTACATACCCGACCGAAAGTGCGCCCTTCCCCGCCTTGCCCCCTGATTCGGGAAAGAGGATCGCCAGCCCCGCCAGATGGTCC
>JAHEME010000722.1 GCA_024643825.1 Chloroflexota bacterium
TGCTCGTCAGTCAGGCGGCGATTGATGAATGCGAAGAGCAATTCCCCCAGGCAACCCGTGACGGAATCGAGCGGTCGGACGCGATTCTCTTTGGCGCGGCGGGGATATCTCGTGTCCTGGGAGAATTCAAGACAGGCTATAACCTATATGCCAATGTCTGCCCCTTCCGCCCCCTACCAAACACCAACGCACTTCACGAGAACGCCGATCTGATTATCATTCGGGAAAACACGGAAGGGCTGTTCTCCCGACATGGATGGATCGACGGGGACTACCATGTGAATTTAAGGGTGTTTACGACGAAGGGTATGGAACGCATCCTGCGGTATGCGTTTGAGTATGCCATCCGGGAGGGGCGCAAGAAGGTCACGTTCACCCACAAAGCCAAAGTCCTCGTGTATACCGACGGGGCGTGGCTGGAGATGTTCAACGAGATTGCGAAGGAGTATCCCCAGATTGAAGCGGAGGCAATGACGATTGATGCGTGTGGAATGGAAATTGTCATGCATCCTGAACGACTCGATATCATCATTGCGGAAAACGCAAACGGTGACATTCTCAGCGACGTTGCAGCGGGGATCATTGGCGGGATGGGATATGCCTATCGCGGAAACATTGGCGACTCCCTGGCGATGTTTGAGCCCATCCACGGAACAGCGCCCAAGTATACCGATAAGAATGTCGTCAACCCAAGTGCGGCCATCATGGCTGCCAAGTTCATGTTTGATTATCTGGGGGAAAAGCAAGCCGCTTCCATGATCTACGAGTCCCTGGCAGATGTGCTCGTTGAGGGGAAGGTGCGGACCTATCACATGGGAGGGAATGCATCAACAACAGACTTTGGCGAGGCTGTCGCAGAAAGAATCCGACGAAGTGAGAAGGCATAGAATTGGCGGCGGACGGAACAATCGGGGGGACAAGGGGAAAGTGTTTGACCGAAAAACCTTTCGGTCAAACACTACTCCTCAGTGATTATTTCCGGAACTGGGTAAGGGTTTCCTCCAGCGCGGCGAGAAGCAACAGCACGTTTTCTCGCCGGGACGAATACCCCATGAGGCCGATCCGCCAGACCTTGCCTTTGAGTTCACCCAGGCCGCCACTGATCTCGATATTGTAGTGGTCAAGAAGATGCCGCCGCACCTGAGCTTCATCAACACCTTCTGGAACACGGGGGGTCGTCAATGTAGGCAGCCTATGCTCAAGCGGAACATGAAGCTCGATGCCCAGCGCTTCGAGACCATTCCACAGCAATTCCGCGTTCCGGCGATGACGCTCCCAACGCGCTTCTAAACCTTCTTCCGCAATGATTCGCAGCCCTTCATAGAGCGCATAGTTAGCAGAAATGGGGGCTGTATGATGATATGTCCGCTCACTGCCCCAGTATTTCCGCACCTCCCCCAGATCGAGATACCAGTTACGCACCTTCGATGAGCGTGTGGTCAGTTTCTGCACAGCACGCTCGCTGAGAGTCAACGGGCCGATTCCTGGGGGGCAGCTCAGGCACTTCTGTGAGCCGCTATAACACACGTCAATCCCTATTGCGTCGACGCGGACTGGCACCCCTCCCAGAGAGGTGACCGCATCCACAATTAACAATGCTCCCGCCTCATGGACGATCTTTGCAATCTCGTCTACTGGTTGAAGTGCCCCCGTTGATGTCTCTGCCTGGACAATGGCGACCACCTGTGCTGGTCGCGCTTTCAGGGCGGCACTCACTTCCTCCGGCGAGAAAACGTCTCCCCAGGGACGGACGATAATCTGGACATCTCCACCATACCGTTCTGCCATATCCGCCAGGCGGTGACCAAAGTATCCGTTGGCGCAAACCAGGACCTTATCGCCGGGTTCCACCATGTTAGCAACAGATGCTTCCATAGCCGCACTTCCGGTTCCAGATACAGGGATGGTCAGTGGATTCTCTGTCTCAAAGACATATCTCAGTAACTGCTGAGTATGGTTCATCAGTTCAATGAAGTAAGGATCGAGATGCCCGACCAATGGCGTAGCCATAGCTTTGAGGACACGAGGATCTACCATGCTTGGCCCAGGCCCCAACAATGTACGCGGAGGAGGGTTGATTTCTGGATACTGCTGAGATGTTGAAGTCATTGGTTCACTCCATGTGTGAAAGTAAGTGTAAGGCTCATTTCTTCAGAACCACCGGCATCAGTGTTCTGATAGAAGACGTCCAAAACCCTGCAACCTGTCGTTTATCCCGGCCAGTCTGAGCATATTCCACAGAGTAGCCTGGTTGCTGGTGATCACAGGTTTCTGCAAATCGTTCTCCAGTTTATCGATCAGATCGAGCGTGTGGAGATCAACGCAGGGCATGAACAGAGCCTCGCTCTCCGGT
>JAHEME010000723.1 GCA_024643825.1 Chloroflexota bacterium
CTCCGGTAGATGTGCGGGGGCGCGGCCCAGCGCGTGGTCGCCAGCAGCAGCGGAACCGAGCCGGCAGCCGCGTCGATGGCCTCGGCGCTCTCGAATTCGTAGACTTCGACGGTGCGCCCATTGGCGGTGATCAGCGTGGGGATGCGGTCAAACAGCCCGCCGCTGGCCTCGCCCACGGTGGCGACTTCCAGCCCCGATGCCCGGAGCGAATCAATCAACGCAGCAACGCCGACCCCGGCGGAATCGGCTGGCGGAGGCGCGGATTCGGTAGCCGGGGGTGGCTCAATGGAATCGGGGGGAGGGACGCTGGTGGCATCGGAGCCGCCGCACGCGCTCACCAGGATCGCCGCCATCAGCGGCAGTATCCGCCGGACGAAATATCGCTTCACTGCGATCATACTACTCTCCATTCCAATAGCCTGTTTTGTGTGCCCCATACAGGGCTACTTTCGCTCTCGGAAACAGTCCCTATAATTACGAGTAGACAAACTGTGCCTTTGGGGGAATATAAGGATAAGAACATTATGGCGCATATTCTAGTGATTGACGACGATCAGAGCCTCCTCGATATGATTCAATTGATGCTGCGCCGGGCCGGGCACACGTCGACCTTGATGAACAATGTGCGTGATGGTATTCAACATGCGATAGCCGAACAACCAGACCTGATCATTATGGATGTGTTGATGCCGGAGTTGAACGGGTATCAGGTATGCCGCATCCTGCGGAAGGAGGCGCGCACAGCGGACATCCCCATCATGATCCTCACCGCCCTCAATGAGCGCGAGCAGCGTGAGAATGCCCAGGACTCCGGGGCTGATGCCTTCGTCAGCAAGCCGGTGACGATGGAAATCCTCGGTGAGGAGATCAGTGCGCTGCTCGAATCCGGCCCGATCAAACGGTAGTACGCCAGGTGGGACATCTATGCCTGTGATCCTGATGATTGGTCAGGACAAAGGGCAGTTAGACCTGGTAAACAGAATGCTGCTGTACAGGGGGCATACGGTTCTGTTGGCGGATGGCCCCATCGAAGGTATGGCCGCTGCCGTCCGCGAACTTCCTGATGCCGTCATTGTGGCGGATATTTCAATGATCCCGATGAACGGAGTGGAACTCGTTGAGAAACTGCGGAGTCATGAAGCAACCGCCAAATTCCCGATTCTAACGCTCGTACCGCCAGCCCCAATCGGCACATTCATTGACGGGGATCTCCTGCATCCTATCAGTTGCGTTCTGGAGAAACCCATTGTAAGCGAGGAATTCTTGGGGATGATCGAAACGATGCTGGCAGGCTCCAATCACGAGGCCACTTCCGCGTCCTAAGGTTCTCATCCTGCTATTGCAAGTATGCCACCACTTGCCAGCCCTCGCCGTCAGGAGCCAGATAAATCACGCCCCCGGTGGGATCGGTGAGATACAGCACGTCACCGCCATCGCTCCCGGTAGCGCGTTGATAGGTTGTCGTATAGGGAGTGGAATCGCCAATCGCCCAGCCGAGACGCTCGCGCACGCCGGGTGTTTCCCGCCAGGCCATGCCGATCTCGCGGCGTGGCTGAGTCAACCCTTCCGGCGGAGTCAGGTTGGGATCATCCTCCGGCGCGCCATCGTAGAACGGATTGACCACCGACATCCATGCGGGGGCGTTCGTATCGGTGAATAGAATGATGATCTGCCCTGTGCCCTGATTGAAGATCATCTGCCCACGCTCGAAGCCCTGGAAGATCGCCCCGGCAGGCGCGGCGTCGCCCGTCGGGCAGCCTGCTTCCGGCGAAGCCTCAAAGAAGAAGGCCCGGTCACAGGTCACATCAACCCCTACACGCCCCTCAATGGTGGTATGCCCGTTGCTCACCGAGAGGACGAACTCTTCCGTACGCCCGGCGGCCAGCACCTGAATGCTGAAATCCCCCTCCACATCGACGGGGTAGGTGCGGCCCGGTTCCCCGTCTGCATCGATCCGCCAGATCGCCGCACTGGTGGCGTTGTGTGCCTTCCAGAACAGCAGGATGCTTTCGCCGGGGACGGCCTCGGTGGGGAATGCCACGAAGTATTCGATGGACGGATTCTCACCAATGGGGCCGAGGGCGGTGGCGGTGCGCTGATCGGCGGAGAGGGTAGCGGTCGGGCCAATCAGCGGCGTGAAGCTGGCGACCGGGGTCAGCGTAATGGTGGCGGTGACGGTCGGCGTCACCGGGGTGGGGGTAACTCCCTCTGCGATTGCTGCGTCAGGCGTGGCGGCGGCATTCCACACGGGCAGCGTTGGCTCCGGCTCAACCCAATCCGCGCAGGCGGTGAGGAGAACGACTCCCAGCAGTGTGGCTGCCAGAACCGCCGTGCGCCAAAGATCGCT
>JAHEME010000096.1 GCA_024643825.1 Chloroflexota bacterium
TCCCGACACCACACGGAAAAACGTAAGCCGTCCTACATAGGGGTCAGCAGTGGTCTTGAATACATATAGAGCTAAAGATGCACTGTCATCTGCTGTAAGAATCTTCCCATCCTCGGCTTCGAACTTGCGATGTTGTGGAGATGGCGCAATACGTGGCAGAAGGTCTACAAGACTGGTTACCCCCACGTTGGCTGATCCTGAAAGATAAACAACGGGGATTAATGTTCCTTCAGCAAGTCCCTTAATTACGCCCTTCCAGATCTCTTCTTCGGAGAGATCGCCTTGATCAAAATACTTTTCAAGGAGGACGTCATCTGATTCAGCAGATGCTTCGATCAGGGCGATACGGGCTTCATTCGCTGCGTCCTCATATTCAGATGGGATGTCACTAATTATCCCGGTAGTGCCTGCATGTGCCTTCATTTCAAGCAGATCAATCACGCCAGAGAAAGATGTGCCGGTTCCCATCGGAATTTGCAGGGGGACGAACCGTGCGTCAAAGATGTCTTGAAGTTCTCCGATGAGAGCTTCCGGCTGCCGTGCCATCTCTCGATCCATCTTTGTCATCACAACAATGCGCGGCACACGAAGCTCTTCGGCAAAGCTCCAATATAATTCGCTGCCGACCTCAACGCCTGAACTTCCATCAATAAGTAGTAGGACGAGGTCACTGACGAGAACTGCATCTTTGACCTCCCCCTGGAAGTCAGTATATCCAGGCGTGTCAAGAAAGTTGAGCTTGAAATCGCCGCTTTCAATCGGAATTTGGGCTGTTTGGAGAGAAAGTTCGCGACGGATCTCTTCCTCATCATGATCCGAGACCGATGTGCCTTGCGCAGTATCGCCCATACGGGTAGTCACTCCCGCATTTAGCAACATCGCTTCGGTTAATGTTGTCTTACCTACTCCCTGGTGTGATACAAGAGCGATGTTCCGCAGTGATTTTGTGTCATACACTTTCATAAGGGGGGCCCTCCAGGCAAGGATGGGAAGAGATAATGCGGCACTCAAATTGACTGGCAAACATTGCCGCTGCACTGTTATTGGCTGTCCAACTCTCTTTGGAGCAGCCTCTATCGGTGGTAAAGCGATTTTAAGATTCTTTGGGGTGCTTGTCAACGCGCGAAGTCATGACGATCTTCACAGGCTTTGTGAACATATTTCCATTATAGTGGGACTTACCTCGTGTGTGTGCGCTTTGCGCCCAAGGAGAATCGCAGATGCCTTCAATGCCGCCTGAGCCGTTTCGCATCAAGATGGTGGAGCCTCTTAAGAAAACTATGCGAGCGGAACGCGAGAAGTTCTTATCTCAAGCCGGTTACAACCTCTTCCAAGTTCGCGCAGAAGACGTGTACATCGACCTGCTGACCGACAGTGGAACATCCGCCATGAGCAATCATCAATGGGCTGCGCTGATGCATGGGGATGAGTCTTATGCAGGTGCACGAAGTTTTTACCATTTGAAGAACGTCATTGATGATATCTTTGGATTTCGCCACTTTGTGCCCACACATCAAGGACGCGCTGCGGAGAACATTCTGGCAGGCCTGCTTGTCAAGCCGGGCGATTCGATACCTAACAACAGCCATTTTGATACAACTGGAGCTAACATTCGAGCAGCAGGCGGCAACCCTGTTGACCTCGTAATTAGTGAAGCGCATGACCCCGAACTGCGGCATCCGTTCAAAGGAAATATGGATGTTCAGAAACTGGAACAATTTATCCAGGAAACGGATGTAGATCACATTCCATTTGGAATGATAACGGTGACCAACAATGCGGGCGGTGGTCAGCCCGTTTCGATGGAGAATATTAAGGCCGTGGCTGAAGTTTATCGTAGGCACTCCATTCCCTTCTTTATCGATGCATGTCGTTACGCCGAGAATGCCTACTTCATTCAGCAGCGGGAAGACGGATATTCGGATCGCTCTATTAAATCCATCGCGCAGGAAATGTTTTCGCTTGCAGATGGATGCACCATGAGTGCCAAGAAGGATGGTCTTGTGAATATCGGGGGGCTTCTCTGTACCAACGATGCGGTATTATTCGAGCGCATCAAGCAAGCCCTCATTTTGCGTGAGGGCTTTCCTACGTATGGAGGACTTGCTGGTCGCGATCTTGAGGCCCTTGCGGTTGGGCTAGGGGAAGCTATCGATGCAGAATATTTAGCCTACCGGATTGCTCAGACGGCCTATCTTGGCGATGGTCTCCGTTCTGTGGGTGTCCCGATTGTCGAGCCGCCGGGAGGCCACGCAGTATATATCGATGCGGGAGCGTTTCTCCCCCAGATCCCACTGGACGAATTCCCAGGGCAAGCACTTGCCATTGAAATCTATCTGCAAGGGGGGATTCGAGCCGTGGAACTGGGCAGTGTCGCATTTGCATATGTAGATGCTCATACGGGGGTCACGATTCATCCTCCTCTGGAACTCGTGAGGCTTGCTATTCCTCGTCGTGTTTATACGCAGAGCCATCTTGATTTTGTAATCGAGACTCTGAAGGAGATCGTCGCTCGCAAAGATTTGCTGCGAGGCGTGCGCATTGTTGAGCAGCCTGAACTTCTGCGACACTTCACTGCGGAATTTGCATTGATCTAGAATCAACCCCTACTTCTGGCGCTCAGGCCTGTCACCATGGTTGTGATAGGCCTGAGCGCCGCGCTATACTCTCCCCGAACTTCCTAAAGTCTGATATTGTTTGAGCTAGAAAGCAGGGTGGCAGCAGCAGATCACGTTGTCACTGGCATGGAACTATGACTCAATTTCGCAAACGCGGCGGATTGCCGCAGCTTCGATCCGGCACAAATTCGAGTTATCCTCGCCTCCCATCATCCCGCCGACGCGGCCCGATGTCGGGGGTGGGGCGAGTGGCTGGTGCTCGTACCCAAAACCAAAGATATGCATTTATTGCTATTGCAGCAGCGGTGCTAGTGGTGGGAGCAGTGATTGCCGCTCCTGTATGGCTTCCAGCGGTATCCTGGGTAATTCCTGATCGCTATGTGATGGCTTACGCGCCTCCTGCCATCCAGCGCATGATCTTTCAAGTAGATCCGAATGCGCAGGTTCCTGCGCCAGCCGCCCCTGCTGAGTTTGCAGCTCAGGACCTTTTGGCGGAGCTTGCTCCCACGGCCACTGCAACCTATTCGCCGGTCAGCGCGGCTAGTGGTGGCGCATCTGGTGGCTATGTTCAGCCTACCCCGTTGGCATTAGCGCCTACACCAACCCTAACGCCAGTCTTCTCCATTCAGGTCGATTCGCGGGCTGTGGATAGGAACAACAGCGCAGATTTAGGTGATATCACTGCTCTCCTGACTGGCTTCGAGTGGGAGCAGCAGGGGTACAATAATTGTGGGCCAGCTTCGATCCGTACTTTAATGAGCTACTGGGGCGTTGAGTTTACCGAGGCAGATGCCGCCTCCTATTTGAAACCTGACCCAGAAGACCCTAACGTTCGTCCTGACGAAATCGCGCAATTCGTAGAGCAGTATGATGGCTATCATGCCTTGATCCGGGTCAATGGCAATTTTGAGACCATCAAGAAGTTCATCCTGGCTGGATACCCGGTCTTAATTGAATCCGGCTATGATCCAGAGCCAGAGACTGTAGGTTGGACTTCTCACTATCTGACCATCGCAGGATTCTCTAACGATGGTTTCATTGTGATGGACACTTATCGCCGTCCCAACTGGTTTTACGCCTATAATGAAGTAGATTACTACTGGCGGCAGTTCAATCGACGCTATGTGATTATCTACAAACCTGAGCAATTGGCTGCGGTGGCATCGATCATCGGGGAAGACATGGACGATGCCGTGATGTACGAGAATTCTCTGGCAACCGCCCGCGCGGAATCGAGTTTGAACGGCGACGATCCTTATGCATGGTTCAATCTCGGAAGCACGCTTGCTAGTATGGGCCGTTACGAAGATGCTGTGGTAGCTTTTGATACCGCACGAACACTTGGCCTGCCCAGCCGTTTCTTGTGGTATCAGTTCTCCCCCTATGAGGCATATCTTCAGGTCGGGCGCTATGAAGATGTGATCAGTCTGGCGGATGCCGTTCTTGCGATGAAGCCGAGTGAAGAGGCATTCTATTATAAGGGACTTGCACTGGAGGGGCTGGGCGAGGTCTCTAAGGCTCGTGTCCAGGTTGCGTTGGCAGTACGCCATAATCGGAATTATGAAGCTGCACAAAAGGCACTTGACGCACTAGAGAATTAGAATGCAATGATCCATCGTTCGCAGCATGTTCAGGAGCCACCTCAATTGACCAGATCCAGTCCTGTGCTGACACGGGCACAAAAAGCTGCATGGGGTCTTATCATCGGTTCTTTGTTAGTTCTGGGGTTCGCTGTGACAGCCCCTTTTTGGTTGCCAAGGTTGGTCCGTAGCATAGTTCCGGACCGCTATGTTATGGCTTACGCCCCTGAGCCAGTCGCGCATTTCATTTTTCAGTCAGGGAGGTCGGAAATGCTGCCAACGATCTCAAGTGACCCTGACGCTGGATTCACACTTCTGGAAGATTTAGCTCCAACTATCTCAGCTATTCCAACGCAGCTTGCCACCATCTCTGTGATTTCTGATACGGCAAACGCAAGCAGCGTCGTTTCAGAAAGTCACCCGACGATAACTCCAGCATTTGACTCTCAGGCTGCTACCGAAGTCCCAGTGATAAGTTCTGGCGTGCCATCGAGATGGGAACTCAATGGGTTCAACGTGATTGGGCAGGGTTACAATATGTGTGGTGAGGCTACGCTCACCATGTATCTGAGTTACTGGGGTGTCCCTGTCGACAATAGAACTCAGCTAGAGGTCGCAAATGCTATCAAGCCGCACCCGGAAGACTCAAATACGAGTCCTGACGAACTGGTTGGTTATGCCGAGAGTCTTGGATTTAGTGCAATCGTTCGAGTGAACGGGACAACTGATTTACTCAAACAGTTTGTTTACGCAGGATATCCAGTCATGATTGAACGAGGGTTTGATGAGTTGCCGGATGAAGGTTGGATGGGGCACTACATGCTGGTTACGGGATACTCTGATGAATCTCGGACATTCACAACCCTCGACTCTTATTGGACCCTCAAGCACGTTCAAGCCGACCCAGCCCATCCAGTAGACTATTGGGACTATGACAGGTTGGACAGCCTCTGGCGTCACTTTGGCTGGACTTATATTGTGGTTTTTCCCCCTTCACAATTCTCGGAAGTTCAAGGCATTATTGGAGAAGATGTTGACGATGCTACGATGTATCGACAAAGCGCCGAGCGATTATCAGGAGAGTTGACAACTAACCCCGGCGATGTTTTTGGATGGTTCAGTCTGGGAACTGCATTAGATGGACTGGGTGATTACGAACGTGCTGCCCTTGCGTATGATCAGGCACAATCTCTTGGCATACCATTCAGAATGATGTGGTATCAGTTTGGAATGTATCATGCTTATTATCAGACGCAGCAGTATGACAAGGTTCTTGATCAAGCAAACCGAATACTTGATGTTCAAAACTACCCAGAATCTGAGGAGGCATTCTATTACCGGGGCATGGTCTATCAGGCGAGGGGGCAACTTGATGCGGCGCGAGGGCAATTCCGAAGAGCGTTGGAGTACAACCCGAATTTTGAATTAGCACAACAGGCGCTCGATGCCCTTGGCAATTAGCTACCGATAGCCAATCGTAGCCGCCATTTGGCAGAAAATTTTCGGATAGCACAAGCCAGATTCTTGGGAGGGGGCTAGTACAGATGTCCAAGACTAATTCCGACCCACCTTCTGAGTCCGAGACGCCAAGTAGTATGGCGCGTTCAACGCTGATTGTGATGGGCGGGCTGGGTGCTGCCCTCGTGCTTGGCATTGTTCGTCAGGTCATTGTCTCAAACCTCTTCGGAACGAATGCAGACTACGATGCGTTCACGGCGGCAAATACGATCCCGGAACTCCTGTATACGATGCTGTCCGGGGGGGCGCTTTCTTTTGCCTTTATCCCTGTATACACGGATGTTCTTTCAAACTCATCCTCAACAGATGCAAATCGGCTCTTTAGTGATGTGTTCAATATTATCTTCCTGGTGACTGCGGCGACCTCACTGGTTGCGGCTCTGTTCGCGCCCATGCTGGTAGCTGCACCCTGGGGAGTGGCGCCCTCTTTCGATAACGAGACACAGGCATTGACCGTGCAGGTGATGCGCATCCTGCTGATTTCAACCGTGATCTTCGCGGTGAGCAGCATCCTGACAGGTGCACTGCATGCTCACAATCACTTCCTGTTCCCTGCTCTCGCCCCCAGTGTTTATACCCTTGGCATCATCTTTGGAGCTTTGGCCATGTCTCCAAAGTTCGGAGTTTTTGGCCTTGCATGGGGGGCTGTGATCGGTGCTGGACTGCATCTCTTAGTGCAGATTCCAGGAATCCTTCGTCATCGTGTTCGTTGGCTGCCAGTGATAACAATTGCAGATCCCCATTTTCGCCGAGTGGCTGTATTGATGGGCCCGCGTGTGATCGACCTTCTGATGGCGCGGGTCAGCATCGAATGGTTGAACAATAATCTCGCCTCCGGGATGGGTGAAGGGCGAGTCGCCGCATTACGGTATAGCTATACGTTAATGAATATGCCTTGGACCTTGATTGGCACTGCAATCGCGACGGCTGTGTTTCCAACGATGGCAGCTCTTGCCGCACTTCAGGACGTTGACTCTCAGAGACATGCTCTGAGCGGATCGCTGCGAGCGGTGCTCACGCTGGTGATTCCGGCGGCGGTCGGGCTGGTCATCCTGGGTAGACCGATCATTCAGGTGCTCTACCAGCGTGGGGAGTTCACTGCACAGAGCACAGAACTTGTATATTATGCACTCCAGTTCTATGCGCTTACATTGATTAGTCTCTCTCTCCTGGATGTGGTTGTGCGCGCCTTTGCCGCGCAGAAAGATACTCTTACACCTCTCTTGGTCTCATTCTTCACAACCGCTCTCAATATTGGGCTGGCGATCTGGTGGTCCCGTCCCATTGGGGCAGGGGGGCTTTCTCATGGCGGGCCACCTCTGGCAAATGGGATTGCAGTAGGTATTGAAGCACTCACGGGGTTAGTCATATTGCATATCCGATGGCGTGGTATTGAGGCACGTCGAATCCTGCTTGACGCAGGAAAAGCTGTCCTTGCAGCAGCAGGCATGGCAGTGTCTGTGCTTTTTCTTACATCCTTTGCGAATGTTGGCCCGTTGTTGAGCCTTCTCATGGGTGGGATACTCGGCATGGCGGTGTATTTCGGGTTAGCTCTGCTCCTTGGTCTAAAGGAGGTTCGCACAGTTCCGTCTGCTCTTATTGCTTCGCTCTTACCCTCGCGGCGCACGCGAACCGAAGCGAAGTGATGTTCAGAATGTGCTTTCTATCCTCTGTGGGCAAGTGAATTTATGAGAATCCTATTTCTGTTCTTTGATGGAATCGGGCTTGGAGAGGATGATCCGCAGATAAATCCGTTTGCAGCGGGGCACTTTCCGGCATTGGAATTCCTTTCAAACGGCCAACGATGGATCGCAGATGCCAAGCAGACAAATTCCGAGCGTGCGGTATTTATTCCGACGGATGCATGTCTTGGCGTTGACGGAAAACCACAAAGTGCTTCCGGACAGGCGGCCATCATGACCGGGAAGAATGTTCCGCAGATGATAGGTCGCCACTACGGGCCGAAACCTGATCCCGCAATAACCGCCATTATCCAAGAACATAGTGTTATCCAAGAACTCACTGCAAAAGGGTTCACGGCCTCCCTGTTGAATGCGTACCCTTCTCAATATCTAGATAGCGTCAATAATGGCAAAAGGCTCCTGTCATCTTATCAACTTGCCTTGCATGTAGCAGGCGTTCCTCTTCGAGATGGGCAGGCGCTCCTTGATCGGAAAGCACTTTCCGCTGATTTCGT
Source organism: Chloroflexota bacterium (assembly GCA_024643825.1). Lineage (GTDB taxonomy): Bacteria > Chloroflexota > Anaerolineae > Aggregatilineales > UBA3940 > JAHEME01. The sequence continues at coordinate 7,914 of JAHEME010000096.1, forward strand.
TGGAACTATGTGGAGATCGGGAGCAGCGGAGCATGATGCGGCCAGCAAAGTGTGGAGAACTCGTCCCGGAAATCCTGATATCCCGGTGATGGATCCTGAGAAGGCCGGGCGCTTGTTGGTGGAGCTATCCTCTGAAGTGGATATGGCTTTTTTTGACTGCTGGCTGACCGACTATCTTGGGCATCGAGGTACGATGGAGCAATCTCTGTCTGCGCTGGAGACTATCGACGGCGTCATTGGAGGCGTTGTTCAAGCGTGGCATGACGAGGATGGAATTGTCATCATAACAAGTGATCACGGAAATCTGGAGAATTTGCCAGAGCGAGGTCATACGCGAAATAAGGTTCCTACGGTGGTCATAGGCCGCCGCCGCCATGAATTTGCGCGGGAATTGTCATCTCTGACCGATATTGCTCCCGGTCTCCGTAGCCTCTTTTCCAACGATCTTCATTGACGGAGACTCTCCCGGTGAACTATGATAGGGATAGTTCTGTTGGTCATCACGGGGTTGTTCAATGTCGCAGGATCCAGCGAAATTGAGAACGGAAGAACGCGTACTGTTGCTGCGATTGGCGCGCGAATCTATTCGTGCCGCCGCCGTTGGGGAACCCCTTCCAAACCCTACCATTGATTCTCTGTCAGAAAATTTGC
>JAHEME010000724.1 GCA_024643825.1 Chloroflexota bacterium
TTTTGCCGTCGCCTACGGGGGCGGCCTGCTGCTGATCGGGGTTCCTTTCGGGCTGACTATCGGCGTGTTAGGGGGGATTCTGGAAATCGTCCCATTCCTTGGCGGCGCGTTCGCGCTGGTGACGGCTATCCTCAGCGCGCTGGTAGCCGACCCCGGTAAGCTGATCTGGATATTGCTGCTGCATGTGCTGGTCACTCAGGTAGAAGCGAATTTTGTGCAGCCAACCCTGATTGGCCGCGCCGTGAACGTGCATCCGGCGGCCATCCTCGTCGCGCTGTTGGTGGGTGTCAGTGCCGGGGGGATTCTCGGTGCGCTCTTTGCCGTGCCTGCGGTGGTTGTGCTGACAGCGATACTGGACGAGGTTCAACCGGGAGGAAGGGCGGAGCCGCCGGCGAATCCATCTGGCGTACCGGACGAAGGGACAGAGGCAGCCGCGGCATGATGGCCCTCATGGGTTGGTATCGAACGTCTGCCACAGGAAGTCCATCGTCCCGGTCTTCTCGGTGATTTCTTCAAACTGGTGATCGGTGTAGTCTCCGATGACCTTGCGCCAGAACGCCTGGGCGGGCAGGTTGGTTCCAACCTCGCTTACCTCCCAGTAACCCTGATAGGTATCAAATGTCTGGAAAGCGAGTGATCGACCGATGCCGCGCCCCCGGTAGCGGCGCAGTACGAAGAATTCATCCACATGCCGTCCGGGGCCGGATCGATGCCGGATGCGGCTGCTAACCAACGAAAACCCGGCGATTTGCCTGTGAACGCGCGCCAGATAGGGGAAGAATCCGTCTCGCTCCCAGTAGCGGTGGAAGTCAAAATCGAAGGGGTACAGCCCGTGCTCGTCCACCTGCTCATCGATATACTCCGTGAAATCGTGGGTATAAAGCTGCCACAGATTCTCGAAGATATCGCGTTGTTCAGGGAGCGCCGGGATCAGTTCGATGGAAATCATACGGGCCTCGTCCGTAGCAGGATGATGGTTCCATTGTACCCTGCACTTGCGCAACTTGTTCACCACTTCGCTCAGTGCTAGACTGGTTTCATCAGGCCGCGCACACGCACGGAGGACTAGATGGCTTTTGGAAAGATCGCTGTCCAGACGTCGAGTGGTGATATTGAAGAATATGAACTGACCAAGCCGACTACATCGGTAGGAAGGCAGCCGGGAAATGATATTGTCCTGGCAACGGCTGCTGTATCGCGCTATCACGCGCAGTTTGACGTATCCGAAGGCAGCGTGTTTCTCGTTGACCTCGGCACAGTCAACGGAACGTTTGTCAACGATGCGATGGTCGAGCCAAATGGTCGGGTTCCCATGCGTGACGGGGATACGATTGCCATCGGGGATATGCAGCTTCGATTCATTGCCCCCGAAGCGCGCTCTGGTTCCAAGCGGGCTGTACTAAATCTGGATACGGAAGCGCGTATCGAAGAGGAAGAGGGTGTCCCCTTCCGCCTGACTCTCGATGAGCCGCAGCAATCGGTAGCCCCCGGCGCACGTCTTCAGTTGACGCTGATCATTGAGAACCTCGAAGATTTTGAGTACCCGGTCACGGTAGAGATCAGCGGGCTGGACGAGGAGTGGGCCAAGACCAACCGCCGCGAGGCGATGTTAGGCCCCGGAGAAGCGACTCAGGCGCTGATTGCGGTGCGGCCTCCGCGCTCCAGCGCGACCCGCCCTGGACTGTACCCCCTTACTGTGCGTGTGGCCCTGAAAGACGATCCATCTCGCGCGGTGCAGGCGATCCGCGAGATCGATGTGGTGGGGTATTCCGGGCTGGGGATGGCGATTCGCCCTGGTCGTTCGGGGAGCTTCAACATTGCTGTTCAGAATCAGGGCAACGTCCCGCTGGATATTCAGATGGGCGGCTATGAACGGGAGAAGCTGATCCGCTTTCAGTTTCGCCCGGCGGCGATCCATCTGGCACCAGGCCAGACTCAGCAGGTTGCGTTGAACGTGCAGGCTGCATCGGGAAAGGCTCTTGGGTCGCGCAAGGAGGTTCCCTTTGCCGTCATCGCCCGTTCTCTCAATGCGGCGGGTTTTCAGGCCCCGATTCCTGGCCGATTGGTAAGTTCTTCGGCGCTGCCGGGGTGGATTTTGCGGGCGGGCGTTCCCCTTGTGGTAGGCGCGTTCGCTGTGCTGGCGCTGTTGGTTGGCTTGCTGTATTTCGTAGGGATCATTCGGCTTCCCTCCAGCGAAGCGGCTGCGACTGCCGCCACTCCGGTAACTGAGATCGCCAGCCCGATTAAGAACACATCTCCAGCGGCTGTTGATCCGACCCTCGTACCCACGCCAGTCGCCAACATTTTGGATTTCTCCGCTGACCCTGCCGAAGTGATCTATCAAAC
>JAHEME010000725.1 GCA_024643825.1 Chloroflexota bacterium
TGATAGCAGAGCTAATGCAGCTCGACAAGGATATTTTCCTCGACCTAGTTTCATCGTTTCTAACCGGGCCGGTGCTAGGTTCTGCACGCCTAGAAGTGAAGACCGAGAAGGCGGTCTTCTCGTGTAGAAAGTGCGGCCGGTCGTGGGATATGAGTGAGGCCAAGAAACAATTGCAAGAAATCGAGGAAGGTTTACTGATCAAGGAGTCCGATGGCGCCGATCCCCCACTGCACTTCCTGCCTCAACTCTATCCAGCATTCATCCACTGCCCGGACTGCGGCAGCTCAAACATCCTTCTCCAAGATAGCGGGAGCGTCCAGATTACAAGACTAGTGCTGGAGTGAGGAAAGTGGAGGACAAGAGATCCTATCCATTCGAAGCGGTTCGGAAGAGACTGAATCAGATAGGTGATGTCATACTGGTCGGGAGCGGGAAGGGAGGAGTAGGCAAGAGCATGATCGCCTGTGCGGTTGCCATTTCACTTTCCATACAAGGATGGAAGACTGGCCTGTTTGACGTGGATCTGCACGGCGCGAGTATCCCTAACTATCTCAGCTTACGGCCCCCGCTGCGAAGCGGTGGGAAAGGTCTTGAACCCAAGAAGCTGGGAAGGCTCAAGGCAATGTCCATCGCTTTCTTCGCAGGCGATAATCCCGTTCCGATAAGGGGATTAGAGAAGGAGGACTTGATAGCTCATCTGATGGCCCTAACGAACTGGGGTGAGCTTGATCACTTGGTGGTGGACCTTCCACCGGGTACAGGGGATGAGGTGCTCTCCGCTTTCTCATTGTTCTCAGGCAAGTGCAGGCTCTTACTTGTCACTACTCCGTCGAAGTACGCCTTCAAAGTTGTCTCCTTAATGTGCAAACTTGCTGAGAGAGAAAAAGTTCCTCTAGCAGGTGTGGTGCTGAACATGAGTTACATGTTGAGTGGAGGGCGACGAATGTACCCTCTGGGCAGAGCTGATCTTAAACGGTTGAAGAACGTCATTGGTGCGAGGATTATTGCCGAGGTCCCTCTTGAGCCGATGATGAACGAGGAACCCTTTCAAGTCGTCCTAAAGAAGAACAATCAGTTGACCAAGGCCTTAGGGGATCTCACGAGAAAGCTGTCAGAAGCCTAAGTTCTCGACATGGTTTGCGGGGCTATCCTGTTATCGAGGGACAGTATCTCTAGCCATTGGTCGTTTGACGGTGAGGGCTTCCGCGATTTTGGAACAGGATGCGCTGGAATAGTGTTGTCTATTGAAAACGTCTGCTCTCGCGTCTATGCAACAGGCTCATGTCTGTAGCCGATTATAATGGATTGCACCAGTCTGTAGATGAACGTCGAGTAGATGTGCATGAACACAAGAAGGAGCAGGAATACTGTTGCTAATCTGTGTACTGCTACCATGAAAGCGTATCCGCCCACGCCCGTCAGGGCCATGCCTATGGGGTCTACGATGCTGTAGATGAAGGCGAACTGAGTTGGAAAGGCTAGAGCCAGCCCTGTCGGGACAAGTACCCAACCTAGGATTACGAAGGCCCACCAGACAACGATGGCGGAGGGGATCAGTTTCTCTTTGTAACGTTTTGTTGCGGGATCATACGATATCGACTCTTTCATTGGTGGCCAGAGTCCGAACCATGCTCTGGTCTCAGCTGCAATGTATCTGAACGAGAATGGTATCCTTCTTACAGCGACCCAGCTGTAGGACCCACTCATGATCATCTCATAGCCGACTAGGATCGAGGAAGCTATGAACAAGATGCCAACAGCGACATGGTAAGAGAAGGTGTTCGATGGGAACACTACTATTCCAAGCATTCCTCCTCGCTGCATCCCGGTCAGAATCATGAAAGCGCCCTCAAGAAAGATTGCCCAGTGTAGGGTTCGGAAGAAAAGGCTGTGCCTCTTAACCCTAGCCGTACTTGTGCTCATCACGCTTCGACTCTGAGGTATCGATCGTTGCCGCGTGCATCGACCGAGTGAACAGTGCATGCGAGGCAGAGGTCAAATGATCTCACAACTTGCGCGGCAGGTCTCAGGTCCTCGTTAGTTCCAGTCTGTCCCACCGGTGTGCCCACGAGCGCTCCTTCGAGTGGCCCGTTCGGAGATACGTTCCATGTTGTTGGGGACACTATTTGGTAGTTATCCACCTTCTGAGATCTTATTTTGACCCAGTGGAAAAGGGAACCCCGTGGTGCCTCCCACAGTCCTATTCCTTCAGCGTCCTGAGGGTTCTGATATGGCGTGTAGGTAGTTGCACCAGCATCCATTGCGTCCAGCCACGCTTCCATCAATCCTTTCTCCGGCAGCCCCAAGAGCTTGAGAACATCAACCAGCGAGACACCGAGAGGT
>JAHEME010000726.1 GCA_024643825.1 Chloroflexota bacterium
CCCGGAGAACCTACCTTTGTTGACCGTTTCCTCACAAACTATGGGCTGGTCGACCGTTTGCATGACCCTGGGCGAATCGCGCAGCGGGCTCTCGCCGTTACAAAGAACCGCGACTTTCGCGAGTACTGCCGCAAGAGATCAGCCAAATTGCTTCAGAGCATGGAAGATCCGCTTCGAATAATCATTCAAAGGATCTTCAGGTAGTTCTCCTTCTTCCGATAGTCCGCCAAAAGTACAGATCTGTGATCCTTTTCCATACAAGAAGCCAAACCAGAACAATCGTTCCGGATACGAGCACTCTTGCAACCTGTGTCGTGATCCTAGCGGCCAGACTACTGGTTCCAATGTTGATCCCGAAGGCCACTCTTGAGATCAGCAGCATGCTTAGGAGCATCATGGTCCAGACAAAGACCTCGATAGCCACTAGGGTGAGAAGGCGCTTCAAATCCTACCGACCAGTGTGATTCCATAGGTGAGAACTGCGAGGACTGATGAGACTACTGCGAGGAAGATCATTCCTCGAACGATCTTTTCCTCTCCAAGAGGCCCAGCTGCTAAGATAAGGCGAGCCAACGTTATGGGAGCGTTTCCTTCGACACTAGCTTGGAGGTTCCCGTTCTCCAGAAGTAACGTGGGTCTTTGGCGGATTTCGCGTCTCTCGTAGAGTCTGCCAACGGATGCCAAGCCATAGAAGGCATTCATAATGTACGGGATGAGAGCGACAACCATTACCGTCTCGATTCTTCCCAGTATTGCAAGGGATCCAAGTGCGGCACCTACAGCAAGGCTACCCGTATCTCCAACGAACACCTTTGCCGGATAGCGGTTAAACCAGTAGAAAGCCAGTGCAACCGCCAGCAATCCAACGGCGAGTGCCGCAGTTTCCTCTCTGCCTGAGAACAAGAGAATTGCTGCGACAGCGACGGAAATTACGCTCACGGTTCCCGCCATCGCGCCGTTCATGACATCCATCATGTTTACCGCGTTTGATGTCACTGCCAGAGCAACTGGGATTAGAAGCGGGTAGATGATCGTGAGTCTGACTGGGCCTACAAAAGGGATTATTGGAAAAGGGTCGTACGTGCCAAGAAGCAGGATAGGGACGCAAGCGACCGCGGTAAGTAATGGTTTGATCCTTGCGCTTAAGGGTCGCAAGTCGTCTACGAACCCGATTGTTCCTGCAATCAGCACAGTCCCGACGAAAGCAGCTGTCTCACGTATAGAGTCGGGAAAAACAATGAAGCAGAAGGCCATGCCCGCAGTCAACCCCATCAGCATCGCGAGTCCGCACATCTCCGGGAGCTTCCTTCCTGTGGACTTGTGAACATCCTTCCCAGTGATTCCGTGTTCTTGCATCAGTTTACCCACGATTGGAGTTGTTACAAACGTTACAATGAACGATACTGCAAAAACCAACGCTATGCTCGCTGTCGACAGAAGGCTAAGCACGTTTCAGGCAACTCTTGATTATTCTTGAGAGTTTTAGCTTGTAGTCGCTGACCACTTTCATGGCTTTGCCCTTAGTCGGGGCCTCAGCCAATATCCTGAATATTGGTTCAGTGCCGCTGGGGCGGATCAGAATCCACGACTTAGGAGGTATCCAAACCTTGATGCCATCTATGTCAAGGACCCTCCTCTTCCTGGGAAGGTTTCGGAGTTCCTCCGTGACAGCGCTCTTTATCGAGTCAGGGCATGCAATCTTGTCTTTCACGATGTAATAGTTCGGAAGATCAGCCACTAGTTTCGAGAGGGGTTCTCGTGCTTCCAAGACAATCTTGTAAATCATAGCGGTCGTTATGCCTCCGTCTCGTGCAGCAACATGCGGGGCGTAGAAGATGCCCCCGTTCTCTTCGCCGCCAAGTTTCGCATTGATTTTCAGCATCAGATTGGATACGTACACACTCCCGACTGGAGTGTATACGATTTCGCCGCCATATTTCTCAGCGGTTTCCTCTACCATTTGGGATGAGCTGATTGGTGTAACAATCTTCTCGCTCCTGTAGTGCTCCAGAAAGTCTCTTATCACAAGAGCGAAAGTCTGATCGCCCCAGCAGACTGCGCCGTGCTCATCCAGAAACACAGCGCGATCACCGTCGCCGTCGTGAGCAACGCCAAAATCAGCGTGCGACGAGACTACTATTCTAGACGTTTCACGCAGATTCTGGGGTGTAGGTTCAGGTAAGCGACCCGGAAAGTTTCCATCAATCTTGCCATTCATTAGGCATGCGCTACCTCCCAACTTCTCCACGATCAGAGGCGTTGAGAGCGCGCTGACACCATTGGCTGCGTCAACGAGAACCTTCAAACTACCCCTACGAGGGGCTCCACCAATGTTCTCAAT
>JAHEME010000727.1 GCA_024643825.1 Chloroflexota bacterium
TGATCGACGCCCTCAACAGTGTGATCGGCCCGCAGTTTGCTGGCGGCAAATAGCTGATGGCTGATGGCTGATGGCTGATGGCTGATGGCTGATGGCTGATGGCTGATGGCTGATGGCTGAAATGGTAACACAATGGGGCGAGTCGTTCAGGCGACTCGCCCCGTTTGATTCCAATAGCTCGCGCTGATCAATTATTGCTGAAGAGGTGTGTCACCACCGTCGCGCCCGTGCCGCCGATGTTCTGCGTCATGCCGATCTCGGCATCCTTCACCTGATTGGCTCCGGCGTCGCCGCGAAGCTGCGTAACCACATCGACGATCTCGTACACGCCCGTCGCGCCGACGGGATGCCCGCGCGCCTTCAACCCACCCATCGTGGCGATAGGCAGCTCGCCGCCCAGATCGAACGCGCCTTCCTGGGCCATCTCCGGCGCGCATCCCGGTTCGGCGAATCCCGATGATTCCAGGCTCAACGCCGCCATGATCGAGAATGCGTCATGCACCTCGAAAAAGTCAACGTCGCCGCGCGTGATCGCCGCCTGCTCGAACGCCTTGCTTGCGCTGATCAACGCCGCATCCAGTGTGAGCAGATCACGGCGGTCATGCAGAGCGAGGCAGTCGATAGCGTTGGTACTCGCCAGCACGCGGATCGGCGTCCTGCCCAGCGAACGAGCCATCTCCAGCGGAACCACGATGGCGGCAGCCGCCCCATCGCAGATCGGGGAACTATCCATGAGATTAATAGGCGGCGCGATCATCGGGGCCTTGCGGTACGCATCCAACGTGATGGCCTTCTGAAACATCGCGTTGGGATTATTCACCGCGTTGCGGTGGGCGTTGATCGGGAAGGCAGCGAAGGCATCGTGCCCTACCCCGTACTCGTGCATGTACCGCTGCATCAGCAGCGCATTGAGCGCCACGAAGGTCACGCCATGAACCTGCTCGTAGTCCGCATCCGAAGCGGTCGCCAGCCCGCTGTTTACCGCCGCGCCCGTGAGGTCGGTCATCTTCTCCACGCCGACCACCGCCGCCACGTCGATCATCCCGCTGCCGACGGCGCGCACCGCTTGCTGAAACGCCGCCCCACCGGAAGCGCAGGCCGCTTCGACGGTCGCGGCTTCGATGCCCCGCCACCCGGCGAAGTCGGCGATCAGCGCACCGAGATGCGCCTGGTCGCTGAGACGTTCCGCCATCATGTTGGCAACAAATAAGGCGTCGGGCTTTTCGATCCCGGCGTCTTCGGTGGCGGCCTTCAGCGCATGAAACGCCAGATGGCGTATCCCCGTATCCCAGTGTTCGCCGATGGGCGTCTGCCCGATTCCAATGACAGCTACATCACGCATAGAAAGTACTTCCTCCTACCTTAATTATAGGGAGTGTACCTGATTGTGCTGTCAGGAACTATCAGAGGTACACGTGTTTTGCATCTTCTCCCAGATTCCACTATGATGCGCGTATCGTGAACGAGCCGTTTGCTGAAAGCTGACGGCTACCAGCTAACCGCCAATCGCTACCTGCTGTTCTTACGGGAGCCACCCATGATCAAGATCGTCACCGATTCAGACGCCAACCTGCCGCGCGAACTCCTGCTTGAATACGGGATCAGCATGGTTCCCATCGCCATCATCTTTGGCGAGGAGACCCTGCGCGATGAGATCGACCTGACGCCAGAAGCGGGCTACGCGCGCATGGCGACGGACCCGAACTTCCCGAAAACCAGCCAGCCAGCGCCCGGCGACTTCACCCGCATCTATGAACAGATTCTCGCCGACGATCCGACCACAACGATCCTCGTGGTGTGCGTATCCGGCGGAATCAGCGCGACGATCAACTCCGCACAGCAGGCGGCCAAAATGCACCCGAAGGCGGACATTCACGTCTTCGATACGCGCTCCGTCTCACTGGGTCAGGGGTTGATGGTGCGGCAGGCGGCGCAGATGGCCCGCGATGGGGCGGCCCTCGCCAAGATTGTCTCCACCTTGGAGACGATGCGTGACCACATGCAGGTCGTGTTCGCCGTCAAGTCTCTGGATAATCTGGCGAAGGGGGGACGGCTGGGGCGCGCGTCGTTTTTGCTGGCGAACATGCTGGAGATCCGCCCGCTGCTGACCATCGATGACGGCGTGCTCGACGCGCACAGCCGCCACCGCACCTGGGGTCGCGCCATCGGCGCGATGACCGGGTTGGTCATTGAAGATGCCACCATGCACGCAGGCGATGGAAAGCTGCAACTCGGCGTCATGCACGCCAGCAATCCTGCCGAGTGCGACGCGATGTACAACGCACTGGTCGAATCCATCAGCCCGGACGTGTACGTGCTCGGTGAGGTGAGCCTGGGGTTA
>JAHEME010000728.1 GCA_024643825.1 Chloroflexota bacterium
GATGTCTCATTGTACAGGATCAGCGCGGGGTTGTGAACTGGGGAAGCCATTGTCCTACATACTTATCGAACAGGTTACGAATTTGGCTTCTTAGCACAGGAGGCGCCGTTGCCAACCTTAGTAAAGCTGCTCGTTCTGTTGATTGCAACGTGGGCATGCCTCCGATTGACTGCGCTTGCTATACGGCGTGCTTCTCGCAAAGGGGTGCTTACAGCGCATCGCTTTGCGCTTTTCCTGGTGGTGGGCGTGATGTCACAGTATGTTGTGTTGGTGAGTGTGGCTCTCGTTTATGCTGGCCCGGTGCAAGTAACCCCACTATTGATCTGGGTTGCCGTTGGTTCCGTGGCGCTGACTGTTGCAGGGGGTTACCCTATGGCATTGCTAATGTACACAGGCATCTTCAAGAAGATTCTTGGCGACGATGCCAGGGAAAACAACGAGCAGGATTAGGCCAGCATCGGCGGCGGGGGGGGCGGAAGCGGTCTTCACCTCACCGCATAGGCTTCCAGCAACCTCGCATCGAGTACCTCAATCGTGCCCCGCCCGGTGCTGACTATCCCCTGGCTGACGAAGTTTTCGAGGATGCGGCTGATCACCTCGCGCGAGCTGCCTAACTCGGCAGCGATCTCCTGATGGGTGATGGACGTCCCTTGGAATCACTGCTGACTGAGCCTGATCAGTTTGTAGCCTACCACCATGACCCACACCATCGTTAGTGTGGAAGCGAGGATAGTTACAATCACAGTGCTGCCAAAATAGGAGCCCGCTACCGCCACGATCCCCAGTATGCCCGTGACTATGCCCAGATAAGCCGCACTCTTATTGAAGATTCCCCTTCGCATCACGAAACCGATGATGAGAATCCCGATGGAGAGCGTGAGTGTGTTGTAGACAAATATGAGGTTGGATTCAATGATCGTGGACGGGACCTGGGCAGCCGTAACAAAGACGACCCTCTGAGCGTCGTTCGCGACTGCGGCATAGCTGCCACTGAGAGCGAAGAGCGCAGCGTAGTTTGTCCAGGTAATGGACAGGTCCAGGAAAACGAACAACCCCACAAATGCGGTTGCTATCAGCATTGCATTTCGGTTGATCCCTTTCAAGGCGAGGTAAAGCGATACCGAGATCGGTACCAGGAGAAAGTCGGTTACGACGGAAAGATCGATGATCGCTCCCCATGTCGTTGTATTCCCAGCCATAGAGGTGAGCCACGCTTCAGCGCCCCTTGGGGGAGCACCTATTGGCACAAACAAGGCAATGATGGCGATATAGGCGAGACCAAAGACGAGCGCTGAGATGCCACCCACTCGATACAACCATTTCCCTTCCGGATCAACTGCATTACCGAGCCTGTTCTGACTGTTCATGGACTCTTCCCCTTTTCTAAGCTGGCAGGGCTGATGGTGCTATCTGCTCATTACACAGATAGTACGTCCAACATGCTGATTTCGTCTCTAGCACTTCTCATCACGCTCGCTGTGTATGGATGCTGGGGGGGAGAGCCACAGTCAGCGCAGTGTGGTTTCTTCCAGCAACCTCGCATCGAGTACCTCAATTGTGCCGCGCCCGGTGCTGAGAATTCCCTGACTTACGAAGTTTTCGAGGATGCGGCTGATCACTTCGCGCGAGCTGCCCAACTCGGCAGCGATCTCCTGATGGGTGATCGAGATCGGGTTCCCCGCACGGCTCTTTTCCAACAGCAGGGCGGCGACGCGCAAATCCATCCGCCGGAACGTCACCTCGTCTACGATCTCGATCACGCTGGAAAGCCGCTGCGAGAGCAGGTCGAAGACGAAGCCGCGCCACAGTTCGTGGCGATCTACCCATGCGCGGAAGATGGGGGAGGGGATCATGATCGCTTCGGCCTCCTGCTCGACGGTGGCGATGGCGGAGAACGTCTGCGCGTTGAGGATCGCGTTGGCGGTCAGGATGCACGACTCGCCCAGCCCGAAGCGGTACAGCGTGATCTCGCGGCCCGTCTCGCCGACTTTGTACACACGCACTGCCCCGGAGAGCAGCAGAGCGATGGCGTCTACATCATCGCCTTCATTAAATACGTCGTGGCCTTCCGGGATGCGGGCAAAGTACGCCGCTTGCTGAAACTCGCGTACTAAGTCCGGGTCAGCCTCTTGCAGAATGGGCAGTGCGCGGGCCAGCCGCGCGAATTGTTCCGGCGTGATCATAGTGCGTGCCTCGTGATCGTGGATGCGTGCCTACAGTGTATCACAGGGGATCGGAGGGAAGGCGGGAAGCGGATTTTTGAACTACGGAGAACCGGAGGGGCATGGAGATAATCAATAAGTAGTTCTCCGTGCCCCTCCGTGTAGTCTCCGTCTCTCC
>JAHEME010000729.1 GCA_024643825.1 Chloroflexota bacterium
AATCGAGCGCTGCCCCTTCCGTTTCCAGGAATGTATCTGCCCAGGCGCGCCCCTCAAGTAAGTAGCCGCGCCGATACCAGAACCACCCCAGAGTGAACAGGAGCGGGGGCATGAGGTCGTCCACCTCTGAGGTGGTCAGCGACCACGCCAGCGCCGCTCGCACGTTGTCATGCTCGTTCTCCAGCCAGTGAAGCCACATCACGGCTTCCGAGGTGAACAACTTGAAGCCGATCTCACCAGCGACTTTGGTGAGATAATACAGGCCGTGTGCTCGCTGGATCGCTGGCAGATCGGCGTGCTTCGGCAGATCTTCGAGGGCATACTCGCGGATCGTTTCCAGCATACGGAAGCGGATCAGACCATCCTGATTTTCCTCCTGTCGAAGCAAACTGTTACTCAACAGAGTCTCGACGCCGCCGAGAACGTCCACATCCCCATCCGTGTTGCAGATCGCTTCGGCTGCTTCCAGGCTGAACCCGCCCACAAAGATACCCAGCCGTCCAAACAGGGTCTTTTCGTTGGCCTCCAGTAAGCTGTGACTCCAATCCAGCGCGCCTCGGAGCGTCTGCTGGCGGGTTGGCATGTCCCGCGCGCCGCCTGTGAGCAGCGCCAGCCGGTCATTCAGCCGGGCTACCATCGCCTGCGGCGTCAGGAGTCGAGTGCGTGCCGCCGCCAGTTCAATCGCTAGAGGGAGACCCTCAAGACGCTGGCAGATTTCCGCCACAGCGGGCGCATTTTCAGGCGTTAATGCGAACTTCGGATTCACCGACTGGGTAAGCTGCGTGAATAGCTGCACACAATCATTCTGCTGGAGTCTGTCGAAGTCCATCTGATCGGAAACATCAGGCACTGCCAGCGGCAGCACCGAATACTCATGCTCGCCGCGTATGCGAAGTACGATCTGGCTGCTGATCAGCAGCTTCAACCGGGGGGCTGCCGTGAGCAGATCGGCCCCAATCGAGGACACCCCTACCAACTGCTCGAAATTATCGAGCACCAGCAGCATCGTTCGATCTTGTAGATAGTCGCGCAGCGAATCGATCAGAGGCTGGGTGCTTCCTTCACGAACATCCAGGGCCTGGGCGATCTTGGATACGACCAGATTGTGATCGGTAGCCTCAGCCAGAGGAACAAAGTACACGCCATCGCCAAACTCGTCGAGCAGTTGCCCCGCAACTTCAAGCGAGAGCCGCGTCTTGCCCGTGCCGCCCGGCCCGGTGAGCGTCACCAGCCGCACTTCGTCTCGCATAAGAAATTCCGTTACTTCTGTGATCTCGCGTTCTCGCCCGATGAAGGCGGTTGGTTGGGCGGGCAGGTTGGTTAGTTTGATGTCCAGCGTCTTCAGCGGCGCGAACTCGGCGGGCAGGTCGGGTGCATTAATCTGGAAGATACGCTCCGGGCGGAGCAGGTCTTTCAGCCGATGGTCGCCCAGATCGGCGAGGGTGGTCTGCGGGGGCAGGCTGTCGCGCACTAACTCCTGCGTCGCCAGCGAGATCAGCGTTTGCCCGCCATGTCCGGCGGAGAGCAGCCGCGCGACCCGGTTGACGGGCTGCCCGAAGTAATCGCCATCGCGTTCTTCTACCACCCCGCTATGCAGCGCGGCCCGGATGCGGATCGCGCCGATCTCAGCGGGCCACGGCTCGGCGGCTAAGGCGCGCTGCGCCGCGAGGATGGCTTCCACCGCGCCCCCCGGCTCCGAGAACGCCGCGCAGAACGCGTCCCCCACCGTCTTGAACACGTAGCCGCCTCGTGCTTCGATGGCCTGCTTGAGCAGCGCATCGTGCCGGGCAAGGGCCGTCTTCATTTGATCCGGGAAGCCTTCCCATAACCGGGTGCTTCCCTCGATGTCCGTGAACAGCAGGGTAATCGTTCCGCTGGGGTGATCCATAGAGTCTCTCGTAAGCTGATGGTGTCTGATCCCGACACTGCGCGACCATTCTACTTTGGATCGCAGCGAGGGACAATGAGCAATCAAAACGGGTGATGCGCCTGAGGGGAAATCAACGTAATTCCTCCCATTATCCTCCATACGATATACTCCCCCGCGCAGCACTGATCCTATACCCTGCGAGAGTCGCATGACCAACCGGGCTTCCGCCGCTGTTCATCGCATCACCGCCCCCGCCGCCAGGCCGATCCTCGCGCTGGCGGGCGGCCTTCTGTGCATCGGCTTCTCGGCGATCTTCGTGCGCCTCGCCAACACCTATGGCGATGTCGTCACCGTGTTCCGATCCGGGGTGGCGGTGCTGGTGCTCGGCGTCCCCTGGCTGATCCGCTGGCGGCGGGGGCGCGTCCGCCTGGGGTGGGCGGCCCTGCCGTTTGTCGTCGCGGCGGG
>JAHEME010000730.1 GCA_024643825.1 Chloroflexota bacterium
GTACGCGCCGGAGGGCACATCGACCTGCCACGTCACGCGCTGATTCGCCAGCGCATCCCGCGATACGTCGAAGTCCTCGGCTGCCAGCGCCATCCCCCCGAATTCCTGCGCCAGTTCGATGTGTACCATCGCCGCGTACGGGAGGTCATCGTCAACCGTGACGGGCGTCCCGTTGATCAGCACCTCTAAGCCCTGCACCTGATCCTCCTGCGGAGTCGGTTGATCCCCCTGATCCTGCGGATCATCTAGCGGAGGTTCCGCCGGATCATACGGGGCCTCGGTGATGACGTAGGGGAGTTCCGTAGCGGGCCGCACTTCCTGCGTTGCATACTCTACATTGCTGCACGCCAGCGCGCCGATTGCCAGCATCGAACTCACAATCACGATTCTACTCATGGGTCACTCCGCGATGTCAGGATGTTATGGGTAAGACGCCGCCCACTATAGAGTCGTTCCTGCCTATCCAAAGTCGCCAGCGTGGGTATGTCATCAGGTGCAGATCGTCTCAGGGCTGATTCTCTTTTGAGTACTGCCACAGCGCACGGTCAACCGCGCGCATGGGGAGTTCATTTGCAGAGACCAACTCCCGGCAAACTTCCACATAGCCCCACCAGAAGTCAAATGTGTAAGCCGGTGCCTCGTCAACGCCCAGCGACCACAGCGCTCGATAGTCGATGATTGGATACGGGGCGGGATGTGCGAAGTGCAGCATCACCGATGCCGTAGGGTAGCTCACCCCTTCCAGCAGCGTCAGCACTTCGATCCGCAGGCGTTCGTCGCCTGTGCTCAGGGCGATCCGCGTGGCTTCCTCTACCAGGCTGTCGGGGTTCCGCGCGCAGCGGGGTTGGCTCCGAGGGGTTTTCCAATAGGCGAGTTGAAGAAATTCGGGTTTCGTGAAGTACCCTCTCTTCTTCGCTCTCGCCCCAAGTTCGGGGATTTCCGAGTCATAGGGCACATCGTACCGACTCGCCCAGTGCGCCATCTCTTGCTGCGGGAAGCGTAGTCTAAACTTCATTTGCTCATTCCTTCTGTTGTTGCTCACGGGGAAGTAGTCCCAGGTGGAGATAGCCGCGTCAGCGCTTCAGCGACCGCCTTCCGTACGTACGGGCCGGGATCGGTCTCTTCTCGTCTGACTGCTTCCAACGCCGGGATCGCCGCCCGATCCCCTAACACGCCTAGCGCCCGCGCCGCCGCCACCCGTACCACTTCATGCTCGTGCGGCCTGCTCATGATGATGATCAGCGGCTCAACGGCCTCCTGCGTGCCCAGATGGGCCAGCACATCGGCAGCCAGCGCGCGCGAAACCACGCGGATGTTCCAGCGCCGCACCACCCCCAGCAGCGGCTCGGCGGCGGGTTGGCCCATCGCGATCAGCGCATCGTAGCTCACCCGGTACCCCAGCCGATCCTTGTCATACGCATCCAGGATTGGTTCGGCGGCCTCCGGTTTGCCGATCTGCCCCATCGCCAGCGCGACGGCTTCGCGCACGTCACGGTTCTTTTCCACGTCCAGCCGTTCGATCATCGCGGGGATCGCGGGCCATGCGTTCAACGCCGCCAGCGATTGCGCCGCTACGGTGCGAATCTCCGCATAGCGATGGTGCAGCGCGACGATCAACCCATTGACGATGCGTCCTGCCTCCTCATCCGGGATCGCAGGCCACGCCCCGATCACGCCCAGCGCGGTCGCGGCTGCCAGCCGAACCCGGCTGCTCCGACCCCACATCGCAGTGATGAAAGGTTTGACATCTACGGGGTGACCCAGCAAGACGATCATGTGGATCGCGTTGATGCGCTGTTCCGGGGTTGGCTTCCCCAGCAGACGTGTCACCAGCGGAGGATGCACGTACCGTTCGAGTTCCGCTGCGATCCGCGCCGCTGATCCATCTTCCAACAGACGGGCGGACAGTGCTTCCAGCCGGGGGATTGACTCCTCATCGAGGATCGTAGCGAGCAGTCGTTCCGGCGGCGGCATTTCCACGGACGGCAGCGGTTGCGGAGCTGCTTTTTCGTCTGGCGTGGGCGGATTGGAGTCATCCAGAGGCAGAGGAAGCTGCGTAGTCTCAGGCATGCGGTCTCAGCGATTCAGGGCGGCTTGCAGGGCGAGCTTTGCCTCCGGCGCATCGAGGTCGATCAGTGCGTCGGCAGCGGAGTGGCGCACCGACCAGTCTTCGTCGTGCAGCGCGTCGATCACCGCCGCCAGCACGGGTTGGAAGTCGCCCTCCTGATCCAGCAGACGGGCCGTGTACACTCCCAGGGTTTCGACGGCGGCGGCGCGTACGACTTCATCGGCGTCTTGCGCGGCCTGCGTCAGCGATTGAATCGCTACG
>JAHEME010000731.1 GCA_024643825.1 Chloroflexota bacterium
CTACGGGCCGCTGATCCTTGGAGCAACTAGCTTTATGTACGAGGGCGGGCCGGACTTCCCGTATCCAAATCGCTGGTGGAAGATGATTGAGAAATACGGGCTGACGATTCTATACACTGCCCCCACCGCCATCCGGGGTCTGATGCGCTTCGGGGAAGCGTGGCCCAATAAACACGATCTTTCCAGTCTGCGCCTGCTTGGTACCGTCGGCGAGCCGATCAACCCGGAGGCATGGCGTTGGTATAACCGTGTAATCGGCAAGGAGAAGTGTCCGATTATTGATACGTGGTGGCAGACGGAAACGGGCGGCTTCATGATCACGCCGCTTCCGGTGACGCCCCTCAAACCCGGCTCGGCAACCATGCCCTTCCCCGGTATTGTGGCCGACATCGTAGATGAGGAAGGCAACCCCGTGGCTGCCAACGAAGATGGCTATCTGGTGATCAAGCATCCGTGGCCCAGCATGCTTCGCACGGTCTATGGTGACCCGGATCGCTATGTGCAGCAGTATTGGAGTGCCTATGAAAAGCAGGGATGGTATCTTGCGGGCGATTCAGCCCGTAAGGATGAAGACGGCTACTTCTGGGTGATTGGCCGTATCGACGATGTGATCAAGGTATCGGGCTACCGGCTCGGTACTGCTGAAGTCGAAAGTGCGCTCGTCAGCCACAAAGATGTATCCGAAGCAGCGGTGATCGGCATCCCTGACGAGATGAAAGGCAACGTGATCTATGCCTATGTCATTCTCCGGGCAGGGGCAGAACCACGTGATTCGGATGAAGCTCTGGTAGACGAACTCAAGAAGCACGTCCGCCACGAGATGGGGCCGATTGCTGTACCAGCGCATATCGAGGTCGTCGATAAGCTGCCCAAGACGCGCAGCGGCAAGATCATGCGCCGTGTATTGCGAGCTCAGGCAATGGGGCAGGATGTAGGAGACATCTCCACCCTGGAAGGGTAGTACACCCCGTACAGTGAGAATCACAAAGAGGTGGCATCCGAATGTCACCTCTTTGTTGTTTCAGCGATTCCCCCCGGCGAGTTTGCTGGCTTCCGGGGATCGACGTAGTACGAGCATCCCCCATATGCCCACCACTGGCCCGATCGCAAGGAATGCAAACGCCCATTCCCACCCAACCCAGCGTACCAGAGTCGGCACAAGGCGGATGGTGATCAGCGTCAGCAGAAAACCCATGCTGGTTTGCAGGGTGAGGGCCGTCCCGGTAAGTTTCGGATCGCATAGCTCGCTGACACATGCAGAGAATTGCGCGGAATCGGCGACGATGGTGAAACCCCAGACCACTGCCACCCCTACCAGTAGAAGTGGATTTCCCCTAAACAGGAAGCCGATCAACAGCGAACACAGGCCGCTGATCACCATAGAGGCAATGGTGATGGTTGTGCGTCCGACCTTATCTGCGAGCTTGCCTGCCAACAGGCTGCCCGGCCCGCCCGCTGCGATCACCGCGAAAGCCGCGAGACTCGCGGTTTCCGGCGCAATTCCCCGCTGAGCAAAGCTATCCAGAAAGAAGATCGCGATCCACGACCACATGGCGAATAGCTCCCACATGTGGCCCAGATAACCCGTGTTGGCGAGCATCGTGGGCCGATCTCGCAGGATCGCGCCGGCTTGCCGCCAATCAAAGCGAGGAGCCGGAGTGCGATAGGGGCCTTCCTCCACCAATGCCGCGTTGACCAATCCGCCCAGCGCCGCCGATCCGCCTGCCAGATACAACACAAATTGCCAGTTCTGGATGCCCCCAAACGCATTCAATAGATGGGGGGAAGCAGACCCTATCGTGAGCGCGCCCACCAGCAGGCCAATCCCCAACCCGCGATCCGCTTTCGCCCACGTTGCCATGATCTTCATACCGACCGGATACACCCCTGCCAGCACCATCCCGGTCAGGAAGCGCAGCACGAGCGCAGGGACCACCCCCCGTGCCACAAGTGGAATCAGGGCAGTGGCAGCCCCGGCTAGCAGAGCTGCAATAGTAAACAGGCGGCGCGAGGGAATCCGATCTGCAAGGTTGAGCAGCGCCGATCCGAGCGCCCCAACCACAAATCCGATCTGCACTGACATGGTTAGCCACGCGCGTCCCGATTCGTCCAATGACCACGCAGTGGTCAGCGCGGGTACAACTGCCGAGGCGGAAAACCACACGGACATCGCCAGAAGTTCTGCCAGGGAAAGCACCACAAGGGTAGGCCATTTGCGCCGTTCGACGGTTGTTGCGATGAGAAGGGCTGCGGCTTCCTGCATAGGTTCTCCGATGTGGTTAGGTAAACTGTGTCAGCCAATCTAGAAGATGCTCGATCAGCCACG
>JAHEME010000097.1 GCA_024643825.1 Chloroflexota bacterium
GACCCCTGCCTGGATGAAGGCCAACTCCCCTGCGGGACCGGCGATCATGGCAAGGGTAATCCGATCAATGGCAGCCTGCACGCTAACTGCCGTGCTGCTCAGGGTGAAGTCGATCCACTGTGCGTGACCGAACCCACCTGCGAAGAGCTTCTCGGCTTTGCAGCCTGCAATCCGACGGTTGAGTGTGTGCCCGGCGTTGACCTGGCCTGCACACCAGTAACTATTTGCAGACTCGGTGTTGATCCGGAATGCACGCCGCCTCCCGGCTGTGACCCAGATGTACAGGACTGCGGCCCAGTTGTGAGAGTCTGCGACCCAACGAAAGAAGAATGCACCGAACCGCTGCCTGCACTGCCAGAGATCACGGTTGCGGCTGCGCCAGTGGTTGACCCGGTGCTCTGCCCGAACTGGATTGCGTTCCACACATTCCGGGATAGCAACTTGGAAATCTATCGTCTCGATGGGGTGGAAGGCACAGGTAAGCTGTACAACCTGTCAAATAGCAGCGCGTCGGACTCGCGTCCAAGCCGTTCTTCGGATGACCTCTGGGTCGTGTTCCAGAGTGAGCGCGATGGCAACGTCGAACTCTATCTGACCGACTCCGAAGGTAAGTCGCAGAAGCGGCTGACGAACACGAATGCAAATAACATCAACCCGATGTTTGGCCCGGACAACAACCTGGTTGTATATCAGAGCGACCGGAATGGTAGCTGGGACATTTTCCTCTACAACGTCGCAACAGGTGATGACACCCAGTTGAGCTCTGACTCCGGCAACGAGACCAACCCATACTGGTCACCAGATGGCAAGTGGGTTGTGTACGAAACTGATCGCTATGGCAATCAGGACATCATCGTCCACAACACTGCCTCGGGTGAGGAATATCAGGTAACTCGTGGTGTTGGCGATGACATGTTCCCGCTGTGGTCGCCCAATGGCAAGAGTCTGGCGTTCCTCTCGAATACCAGCGGTTTGTTCAATCTGTACGTGTACGATCTGGCATCCAAGCGTGCCAAGCAGATCACCACGGGAACATCCGTAACCGGGAATCCATCGTGGTCACCCGATGGTAGTCGCCTGGCCTACCAGGACGAGCGTGATGGAAATCTCGATGTCTACACCTACGACCTGGCGAGCAGCAAGGAATATCGCCTTACGGAATTCCAGGGGCCGGATAGTGCTCCAACCTGGGATTGCGGTGGCGCAAACATTTCCTTCACCTCAACGCGAGACGGCAACCCGAACCTGTTCCAGGTTCCGTGGACGGGCGGTGATCAGAGCAATCTGACCACCAATCCCAGCACGGACAAATGGTCAGAATGGTCGCCTTCCAAGGAAGCCGCCAGTCGCGGTCACTAATCTCTCAAGGATATGAAGCAAGCACACAACGGCAGGAAAGCCTCCTGCCGTTGTTGTTTTCTAATGCGGATAATCTGTCGTTGCCATTTGAGTCCATCTCGCGTAATATGAAGACCATGATCATTTTCGCGCTTGTAATTGCTACGTTTGTACCAGCTGCGGTGCTGTACTTTATGTACAGGCGTGATTTCTATGGAACCGGCTCATTTACTACAGTGATCCAGTGTTTTGCCTGGGGCCTGGTTGCATTTGGGCTGGCACTGGGCACTAGCAAGATAGTCTTCGGCTTCGATCTGCTTACTCAGAATCAATGGGTTCAATTTGGCGCTCCCATCATCGAGGAGATTCTGAAAGCCCTGATCCTCATTTATCTTGTGAGGCGGCCAAAGTTCACCTACTTTGTCGATGGCGCTATCTATGGCTTTGCCGCTGGGATAGGCTTCGCCGTGATCGAAAACTGGAGCTACATCTTCGACTACGGCGCGAGCGTTGCCATTGGGCGCGTGATTTCAACCAACCTCGTTCACGCAACCGCGAGCGCCCTGGTCGGAATTGCGCTGGGATATTCGCGTTTTCAGAAGTTTTCCGGGCGCATTTTGCTCTTGCTCGGTGGTTGGCTCGTAGGCATGAGCCTTCATATCGGTTTCAATAATCTTGTCACCCGTGTCAGCAGTGGCTTCCTGGTTCTGTATGCAGCGGGAGTTGGGATCACGGGGGCAAGCTTTATCGTCCTCATGATCCGCCGAGGGTATAACGAACAGAAGCAGTGGATCAAAGAAAGTCTTGGCGAGAGAGATCGTGTAACGGCGGGAGAAGCGGCGGTAGTCAATCGCTTGACAGATGTGGAAACGCTGCTTGCTCCGATTGCTGAGCAGTTTGGCCCCGATAAGGCAAAGCAATGTGAACACTTCCTGTTCCTTCAAGCCCGCCTTGGAATCAAACGCAAGACTCTCGACAAACTCACGGACGAGAAAATGAAACAGGGTGTGCAAGCCGAGATTGATGAGCTGCGAACTGAGATCGATGACGCCCGCCGTTCCGTTGGCTCTTATACGATGGTATTGCTCCGCAGCATCTTTCCTGAAGATGACAGCCCATTATGGGCGCGGTTGGAGCATGCGATCCAGGAGCAAATTACAACACGAGGGAGCCGTGGCGGTACAAGTGTCTGGGATACGCTAGGGGATCGCGCTTCCCATGCAGCGGGGAGTGCAGGTCAGGATGGATGATCGTAGAGTCATCATCCCCCTTCTGGATTGTGCAGTGAAAGCGTAGGTTTGGAATCAAGTCTATGGAATCAATAGCCAGTATTCTCGCTCAACTCCGGCTTTTCTCGGCATTGTCAGAAGAAGATCGCCATCGAATTGCCAGCGTGATGGTCGAAGGTCAGCTTCCGGCTGGCGACATGCTTTTTCGCATGCACGATCCCGGTGGGGCTATGTTCCTGGTGCTTGATGGTCTCTTGCATGTAGTTCAGGAAGAGGACGGGAATCAGCGGTTATTGCGCAAGGTAACTTCAGGCGATGCAGTTGGCGAAGCCTCGCTGCTGGATGAAGATGTACGCTCCGCTACGGTGATTGCTGAAACAGCTACTACGTATGCGATGCTAAATCGTGATGACTTCATGAAAGTTGCTCAAGGCTTTTCTGAAGAATTGATGGGGAAGCTGCGAGACATTGCGGCGACCATCCGCGCTGGTCATGTAGATATTATTCGCCACCTGCCTCTGTTTGAGGGACTCCCAGAGGAAGTCCTTACAGATATTTCGCAGAAACTGACGGGCGATAGCATTGAGCAAGACGAGGTGATTTTTGAAAAAGGATCACCAGCAAATACACTGTATGTCATCACCAAAGGCTGGTTCAAGATCGTTACGGTTGACGCTCAGGGAGAGGAACTTATCCTCAATCAGGTAGGCCCTGGAGAAGCGATTGGGGAGATGTCCCTCATCGACGCGGAGCCGCGTTCCGCCAGTTTCATTGCGATGACGCCCGGTGAGGTCGTACGCCTCAAACGCGATGACTTTCTCGAAGTGCTCACTAAGTCCCCCTACCTTGCCCAGCATATGCTGAGAAAAATGTCAGCGCGTATGCGATTCTCGACTACCTATATCGAGCAGGCAATTGAGTTTGCCAAGAGCATCGCTGAAGGTGATTACAACTTTGTGATGAATCGCATTCAGTCAACACAATCAACAATTGGTGAGAAGGGACAATCAGACCAGGCCCGCGCCAATGAGCTTCTTACTGCATTCTTCAAAATGGTCGAAGGGGTCCGCGAGCGCGAAGAAGCACTACAACAGCAGGTTCGCCAATTGACCATCCAGATCGATCAATCCAAGCGAAAAGAAGAGTTTGAG
Source organism: Chloroflexota bacterium (assembly GCA_024643825.1). Classification (GTDB taxonomy): domain Bacteria; phylum Chloroflexota; class Anaerolineae; order Aggregatilineales; family UBA3940; genus JAHEME01. The sequence continues at coordinate 3,719 of JAHEME010000097.1, forward strand.
AGCGTCACCAAGAGTGAGTTCTTTCTGGATTTGAAAACCAAAGCGGCGCAGCTTCGAGAAGAAAGTGGCATAGACGAAGATTAACCAGCATAGTCTCCACTGATTCTCGTCTTATTTCGGGAGTTCACAACTAATGGGCAAAATTGTTTCCATTCACTCTTTTCGAGGGGGAACCGGAAAATCAAACACCACTGCGAATCTGGCAAGCCAGATGGCACTCGCTGGGAAGAGGGTTGGCATTGTAGATACAGATATCGCATCCCCTGGTATTCATGTGTTGTTCGGCCTTGATGAAAAACTCATGGGCCACACCTTGAATGAGTACCTTCGAGGGGAGGTAGATATTCATGATGTTGCCTTTCGCGTTAGCGATCATCTAGGGGATGCAGAAGGGCGCAAGAAGCTGGCGGGAAAAGATTTGTGGTTGTTTCCTTCCAGTATTAACGGGCGTGAGATCAGCCGGATTCTTCATGATGGCTATGATGTCAACCTGTTGAATCAGGGTTTCCAATCCATGCGCAAAGAGTTTGATCTGGATTACCTGTTCATTGATACTCACCCTGGCGTTGGAGAAGAAACACTGCTTTCCATGATCCTGTCCGATATTCTCGTGATCATTCTTCGCCCGGATCAGCAGGATTTTCAGGGTACGGCTGTTACCGTAGATATTGCCCGCAGCCTGGATATTCCGCATTTGCGGCTGGTTGTGAACAAAGCACTCAGTCGCTATGACTTTAGTCAGATCAAAGCAACGGTAGAGCAGACCTATTCTGAGGAGGTCGCTGGTGTGCTTCCACTGACAGAAGATATGGTCGAAAATGCCAGTTCCGATATTTTCTCGCTTCGCTATCCCGATCATCCCTGGTCTCAGGCCATGCGTGGAGTTGCCGAAAACCTGCTGGCGATCCCATAGCTTTTCGTCAAGGAGAGTCCGCTGTGCAATGTTGGGAATGTGATCAAGCGGCACGTGCATCCTGTAGTTTTTGTGGACGGTTCGTATGCAAGGACCACGCGAGCACGAGGCCATCTTTTATTGTAATGTATCTGGGGGATAACAATACGCCGAAGGGGCTTGCTGTCACTGGCGTGATCTGGTGTGGTATTTGTGAGCCACAACCTGAACCTATCCCAATGCCGGAAATGTATTAGTGGTCGCAATGTTCAGGTACATCGCTGCGAGCGGTGTGAAGGCGAGGGTGTGATGAGTGGGGTTTTCGACCGTTTATCGAAGAAGTTGGGAGAGAAGGACGATTCTTCTGGAATCAGCCCTCTTGATCTGGCAAATCTGCCACAGGCACAGCGCCAGTTGATGCGGATTTTGCTGCGCGAACTGGAAATGAGCCTTTCTGCCTTGATGGGGTTGGTAGAAGAACTCCCTGAGGGGAAGCGCCCAACTCAGGCGGAAGTGGAAGAGGCTCTCAAATCCCTCGCGCTTGAGGGATGGGTGATCAAAATGGGCGAAGACGCGCAGATTACCTACAAGGCGAATCTGCGCCGCAAGGCTCCCAGTACCCTGGCCCAGAGCATCTGGTCTACATTGGATGCCCGCATCGGTGAGGCAAAGGAATCGGGTTTGAAAAAGGATCAGCAGGGCTAAAGACTGACGCTAGGATCACCGAGGGGCTGCACTGGCAGCCCTTTTTGATCCCTACCCAAAATTCCAGTTGAAGCCTTCCACAGCTCTCCGTATGATTACGAGTATCACACACAGGAAAATAAATTAGGGACTTGGAATGGGATTTCATCGAGGTTGGTTTGGTAGTATTTCTACCGCCGGGCAAAAGCCGAATGTAACGCGGGCACTTCTGAAGCGTGTTCTGACCTATGCACAACCCTATCAGTTTGCCATTACCGCACTGCTGCTTACGATCCTGCTAACAACGGGTCTCGGCTTGCTGACACCCTTGATTTTTCGCAGTCTCATCGATGACGCATTGCCTAACAGAAATACACGTCTGCTGAATCTGCTGGCATTGGGTCTTGTTGCAATTCCAATCCTCACTGGGTTGATTGGAATTGTTCAGCGGCGGTTGAACGCGTCGATAGGCGAAGGGGTGATTTATGATCTGCGGGTCAGTTTGTACTCGCATCTTCAGCGCATGTCACTGAACTTCTTTACCAATACCAAAGTTGGGGAGTTGATGAGCCGCCTCAACAATGACGTGGTAGGCGCACAGCGCGCGATCAGCAATACGATTGTAGACATCATCACCAATGTAATTGAGCTAATCGGTGTACTGGCTGTGATGCTATCTTTGGAGTGGCGTCTCACCCTGCTGAGTATTATTGTGCTTCCCGCGTTCATAATTGCCGCCCGGCGGCTGGGTGGGCGGCTCCGGGAGATCGCCCGCGAAGCGATGGACTATAACGCCCAGATGAACGCCATGATGAACGAGACGTTAAACATTAGCGGCGTTCTTCTGGTGAAGCTGTTCGGTCGGGCAAAGAATGAGGTAGATCGCTTCGAAAATCGTGCCGGGCGTGTCCGAGATATGGGCATCCTACGGGCTGTTACGGGGCAGCAGTTATTTGTGATCATCGGGCTAGTCAGCGCGGTAGGCACAGCAGTAGTGTACTGGGTTGGTGGGCATCTTGTGCTTGATGGAGTGTTCACTGTCGGGATGATCGTTGCGTTTGCCTCGTATCTTGGACAGCTTTATGGGTCACTCCAATCCCTGACGAACGCACCCGTTGATTTCGCCACTTCAATGGTGAGCTTTGAGCGTGTATTTGAAGTGCTCGATCTCCCTCTGGACATCGCCGAAAAAACAGATGCCATCGACCTGCGCGATGCTACGGGCGAACTCGCTTTTGAAGAGGTTACGTTTCGCTATGGCGTGGCTTCGAGCAATCTTCTCAGCGATGTTCGTCGCTACGGGCAGATGGATAATGTGCAGGCCGTTCTCTCCGGCGGAACGCCGCCCCGTGAAAGCGGAGAGCAAGCCGAAGTCGAGTCTACCGGGAGCCAGGCGCGCGAACTAGCGCTGGATCATGTCTCGTTTTCGATCAAACCCGGTCAGCTTGTAGCTCTGGTGGGGCCTAGCGGGGCGGGCAAGACCACGCTCACCTATCTTATCCCTCGTTTGTACGATCCTGATAGTGGTCGTTTGGTGTTGGATGGGCACGATCTCCGCGATGTTACGCTGGAATCCCTCGCGCGCCAGATTGGGATGGTCACGCAGGAGACCCACCTGTTTCATGACACGATTCGCACCAATCTGCTCTACGCGCGTCTTGATGCCACACAGGAAGAAGTGGAAGCCGCCAGCCGGTCCGCCAATATCCACGACTTTATCGCCGATTTGCCAGATGGTTATGACACCATCGTAGGGGAGCGCGGCTACCGCCTCAGCGGCGGCGAGAAACAGCGCCTTGCCATTGCCCGTGTGATTCTAAAAGACCCGCGTGTCTTGGTACTGGATGAAGCAACCAGTCACCTCGACAGCCAGTCGGAAGCATTGATTCAGGATGCGCTGAAGAAGGTGATGGCGGGTCGTACCAGCATCGTGATCGCCCATCGCTTAAGCACCATCCTTGCCGCTGATCTGATTCTAGTGGTAGATCGTGGTCAGATTGTAGAACGGGGCACTCACGAAGAGTTGCTGACCCATGATGGGTTGTATGCGCGCCTCTACGAAACTCAGTTCAGTCGAGAACTTCAGCCTGAACCCACATTCGTATCATAACGACTGATCGCAACGAGGCCCTTGACAGCAGGGCCTCGCTAGATTTGGTGCTATTCAATTCGTGTTACGCGTGCCGATCCCGATACGATCTCTCAATGAGGGCGCCGATCAGGAGAAGAATCCCCAGCGGCACACCAATCCTGAGAATGAACAGCCCGGCAATCCATAGAATCTCTAACATCTTGAGTCTCCTCTCTAGTCGGTTGCTGCGTTTGACCCAACCGACCCTTCCTGCGTAGCAAAAGTCGGCAGATAGCGCATTCCCAGAGTAAAAGCAAAGAGCACACCACTGAGAATTCCAATCACTGCACCCCATTCTGCCCATGACGGCGTATACGTAGGTACGATTGGGTAGGTCAGAGTCGGTGATGTTGTCAGTGGAGTGAGAAAACCGATCATGGTCGTATGCCACCGGTTGACGATCAGACCGATCACGATCATGCTGCTTCCGATGAACAGCCCCGCTACACGGCGGCTGTAGGCAGACCATAGCAGCAGAAAGGATGGGAGCAGCCCTCCCAGCACAATCTCCCATGCCCAGAAGGCCATCGACATCGATCCACCCGTGAGGACGGCAGTGGCTTCACTTCGCAGCGGTACATACCCATAGTTGCCCGCCCACACATCCCAGAAGCGGATATACAGGTAGATCAAGGTGGCCGCCCCGGTGATTTTGGCTGCGTCAAAGAGGACATCACGGGGCACAATGTCAACCTTACGAAGCCACCGGACGAGGAGGGCCGCACAGATAGTCAGTGCAGGGCCAGCAGCGATGGCAGAAGCGACGAAGATCAGCGGCAGTGTGGGGCGGAACCAGATGGGTCGTGCGATGATCACGCCATAGATAGCGCCAAGTGACGACTGGTGCAGCAGCGAGAACCCAAGTCCCAGATACGCCAGAACCGGCGCCGCCTTATGGACTCGCTCTCCCAGCCTTTGAATAACCGGCCATCGTCGGAACATCGCAGTGGCAGTGATCATCGGGAAGACTTCCAGCGTCAACACTGTGAAGTACAGGCAAATGCACATACTGACTTCCCACAGCATCGAGTGTCCATTCCAGAAGGC